>JAAZIY010000223.1 GCA_012800625.1 Lentisphaerota bacterium | reverse complement strand
GGGTTTGTTTGCAGCCCGGGCTGCATATGTCGGGCACAATCTATCTGCGCAGCAATATAGAGCTGCATATCCCCGCCGGAGCAATAATCAAGGGCTACGGCAAATCTGAGCGGTACGACGATTTTTGCGATCCCGGCTTTGACGCGGTCTCCCCCGAAAAAAGCCGCAAATGCCTGTTGGCTGCCAAGCATGCCGAAAACATCAGCATCAGCGGGCAGGGCGAGGTTGACGGCTCCGGCCTCGAGTTCTTTGACACCAATGTGCCGCCTGGGCATACCTTCGCAAAGCCGCCTTTCCCGCGACCGCGCATGCTGCAGTTCTACAATTGCAAAAACGTGCGCATCGAAGGCCCCTCTTTCATTGATGCACCCAACTGGACATTCTGGCTGCTGGGCTGCGAGGACGTCATCATCAGCCGCATACGCATCATAGGACAGCAACAGCTGGCAAATAATGACGGCATTGACATTGACGACTGCCGCAGGGTCAGCGTCAGCGACTGCATTATCAGCACTGGCGACGACTGCCTGATCCTGCGCGCCATACGCCGCGGGCCGGAGCACCACGCCGTCTGCGAAGACGTAGTGGTGAGCAATTGTGTCCTGGACAGCCGCTGCCAGGGCATACGCATCGGTTGCCCCTCGGACGACACCATACGGCGCTGCAGCTTCAACAACATCGTTTTCAAAGGCAAGGGCAACGGAATTAATATCAATAACCCGCAGCGTTATCTACGCCCCGGCTGCAATGGCTATCTGCACTTGGAAAACTTGTCTTTCCAGAATTTCATCATCGAGTCTGAGCGCGTGCCGCTGTGGATCAATGTCGAAGAGCCTATCAGCCTGCGCTATATCGGCTCAATGAGCTTCAACAATTTCCGCATCAAGTCAGCGCATCCCATACGTCTGGAAGGTAACCCGCACTGCTGGCTGCAAGACCTGCGCTTCAACGAAATTACGCAGAAGGGCTGTCAACAGACCCTGATGGTCAGCGACTATGTGCGCGGACTCAGCATGAACCAGGTGAATTTCAGTCAGGACTGAAATTAAGGAGTGAATCAGACGAGGAGGGACAGTAAAGCGCGCTTTGCTTTTCACTGTCCTCCCGGTTCTTTTTGCTCTGCCTTAGTGTGCCTTAGTGTCCTCCCCCCTTCGTGTACCTTAGTGGTTCAGAGGCTTTTTGGACGGAGTTTACTTTATCCCGCGCGTTTCCTGGAGTGAATTTTGAAAAAGAAAATCGGTTTTATTGACCTTTTCATTGACGAGTGGCATGCCAACAACTACCCTCGCTGGATATCGCAGTCTTCCTTAGGTTCGGAATTCGAGCTGGCCTACGCCTGGGAGGAGCAGAGCCAGCCCGGCGGCAGGCCTCTGCAGCAATGGTGTGCCGACATGGGGGTCGAGCCTAGTGCCAGCCTCGAGGAGCTTATCGCCAAAAGCGACTGCATCTGCGTGCTTGCCCCCTCCAATCCCGAGTCTCATGAAAGGCTGAGCGACCTGGCTCTGCGTTCCGGTAAGCCGGTTTACATCGACAAGCCTTTTGCGCCGGATTTTGCCGCTGCCAGGCGCATGCAAAAGCTTGCCGAAGAGCACCGCACTCCGCTTATGAGCTGTTCGGCGCTGCGTTACAGCAGCGAGCTGATGGCGCTGAATAAGCTCCCTGGCCAGGTGCGGCATTTCGTCTGCACTGGCGGCGGCAGCAACTTTCCCGAGTACGCCATACACCAGATCGAGATGGTAGTCGCCGGCATGGGCTGCGGCATAGAGGCGGTAACCGTGCATGGCCTCCCCGAGCGCCTTAGCGCCCTGCTGCACTACGAAGACCAAAGACTGGCCAGCATCGCGTACAACCCCGCTTTCGCTTTCTCGTTTAGCGCGGAAGGCAAGGAGCAAAGCCTGCTCAATCAGGGATGCAGCAAGTTCTTCGAAAACCTGACTGAAAATATCCTGCAGTTTTTCAACAGCTCGCGCTCACCCATAGACTGGCGCCAGACCGCAGAAATCGCCGCCTGCCTGCAGGCTCTGAGCAAGGGCATGCACAGGCCGGCAGAGCGCATCGCCCTGCAAAAGGCTTGCTCATAGGCAAGGAGAGGCAGGATAGAAACTAACCCGGTACAAAACAGTCCTGTCCGTGAGGAAGATGTGCGCCTGCCGGTTTTGGAGGCACAGCGGTTTTTGCCTTGGCTGGCCGTGTTGGCTTCACAAAATATCGACTATGCCATTGTAGAGGACGGGCGGCAGCGTTTTTTGCTTTTGAAGCGGCAAAAGCTCCCCTTGGCCCTGCGGGAATTGGCGCTTTATGAAAGAAACGCCGCCAGGCTGCGCCGGCGCCAGCTCAGCTTGTTCGGTTCTGAGTCTGAGTCTCTGAGCAGCTCCTTTACCGCTCCGGCCTTTGTTTTTGCCGCATTTTATTTTGCTTTGCTGCTGCGTTTCCACGCCTTTGTTGTGCAGTCTTCGCGTCCCTGGCAGAGCCTGGGTCTATGGAATGCGGCGTTTATACGCCAGGGACAGTTTTGGCGTTGCATCACTTCGCTCACCTTGCATGCCGACTATGCTCATTTACTCGGCAATGTTTTCTGGGGTTGCCTGCTGCTTACTTTAGCGGCTTCCTCGCTAGGTTTCGGCTTGTCTCTATTACTCATGCTTGCTTCCGGTGCGCTGGCCAACTTACTCAACGCGTATATTTTTCAGCAGGCCAGCCACCAGGCCTTAGGCGCCTCGACCATGCTCTTTGCCCTGCTAGGCATGTTATGTGCTCGAGCCGGCATCAAGGTCATGTATGGCTCCAAAGCCGGCCAGACCGGACTGCTACAGCAAGTGCAGCTCGTTTTGCCTTTATTGGCCGGACTAGGCATACTGTCCTTATGGGGCACGGCGGCAAAAAGCGATTTGGCCGGACACGCTGGCGGCTTTCTTTGCGGCTTGCTTGCCGGGTTTTTCAGCCTTAAAATAGCGTCAGGCTTCCGCGCTTGGCCCTGGCAACTTTTGTATCTGCTCATAGCCGCAGCCATGCATATTCTGGCCTGGAAATATGCCATGCCCTAGTGCCGCGGGCCGCGTGGTCTGCCCACTTGGTGTACACCGTCCAAAAGGCATTTGAACCACTAAAGCACACGAAGACACACCAAGACACACCAAAAAGGTGCTGGCAGGGCAGCGATGGTTGCTTGAAAGTCCTTGTTTTCCGGGCAGAATCCCTCAGATGTATTACATTATTTCCTGCCGCGCTGGCATCATTGTAATTTCACCTTTTAGCTAGGAGCCTGGAGTGGCTGAGGAATTATTGCTTACGCCTTTGTATGAGCGCCATCTTGCTTTGGGCGGGCGCCTGGTCCCCTTTGCCGGCTGGAACATGCCGGTGCACTACAGTGAGGGTATCTTGGCCGAACACCGGCACTGCCGTAGTGCCGCCGCGCTCTTCGATATCTGCCATATGGGCGAGTTCCGCCTCTCAGGTGCCGGAGCCGCCGCGGACCTGGACCGCGTCATGGCTCGGGCGGTGCAAAACCAGGGCATAGGTAGCTGCCGGTATAATTTTCTGCTCAATGAGCAGGGCGGTATTCTGGATGACCTGATCGTCTACCGCTTGGCGGAAGAGGAATTCTACCTAGTGGTCAATGCCGGCTGTCGTGATACAGATCGAGCCTGGCTGCAAAAACAGCTTTCCGCAGACACTGTGCTGCTTGACGAGTCGGATACCACCGCCAAACTGGACCTGCAAGGACCTGCCGCCGCGCAAGTACTGCAGGAGCTTGGAGTCGCGGCAGAACTGCTGCCGGCGCATTTTCGCTGGAATAAGCTTAGCCTGCTTGGGGTCGATTTGCTTATCAGTCGCACCGGCTACACCGGCGAACTGGGCTACGAACTCTACTTTGAGGCGGAAATGGCGGTGAAGCTCTGGGACGCGCTGCTGCAGCATCCCTCAGTCAAACCCGCCGGCCTGGGCGCAAGGGACACACTGCGCCTGGAAATGGGATATCCGCTCTACGGACATGAAATGGATGAGAGCATCAACCCGGTGGAACTGGGCTATGCCGCCATGCTTAAACTGGATGCAGAGCGCGAATTTATAGGCAAACAAGCGCTGGCTGCCAAGCCCAAAAAACAACTCGTCGCCCTGCAGCTTGAATCAAAACGGGCGGCAAGACCGGGAATGGCGCTGCTTTTCCAGGGAGTGCAGATAGGCCAGGTAAGCTCCGGCGCCCTGGCGCCCAGTCTGGAGACCGCCGTGGCCCTGGCGCTGGTAAGCACGGAAGCCGAACTGCCCGAAGCTGCCTCGCTGGAAATCGATACCGGCAGAGCCAGGCTGCCCGCCAAACTCTGTCAATTGCCTTTCTATAAAAAAGGCAGCCTCAAAAATAAAGTCTGACTTAGTGTGTCTTAGTGTCCAAAATTCCGCCAGACCGCCTTGGGAGGCGGCTGACAAATAATAGTTGAGCATTGACAAGAGGCTAGTTGCAAAGGAGTACTGGGAATGAAGCTTTACGCGAAAACTCACGAATGGGTGCAAGTCGAAAACGGCATTGCCACGCTGGGGATCTCGGAATTTGCCGCCGAAGAACTAGGTGACGTCACCTATATTGAGATGCCGGCCTTGGACGAAAAATTCGCCGCCGGCGATATCTTTGGCAGTGTCGAATCGGTGAAGGCGGCCTCGGACCTGTTCTGCCCAATCGGCGGCAGCATCTGCGAAATCAACGAGGAACTCGAAGATGAACCCGCGCTTTTGAATCAGTCCGCCGAGGACCAGGGCTGGATTTGCAAGCTGGAAAAGATCAACGAGTCGGACTTGAGTGCTCTGATGAGCCTAGAGGAATATCTTGCTTTTGTGAGGGAATAACATGCCTTTTATAGCCAATACCGACGCTTAGCGCCGCGAAATGCTTGCCTTCCTGGGGCTGGACAGCATGGGGCAGCTCTGGCAGAAGGCGCAGGTGCCCGAGCCGGAGTTCGACTTCTCGCAGATGCCTGAGGGCATTAGCGAGCTGGAAGTCAGCCAAAAACTACAAGGCCTGGCCAGCAAGAATGACAATGACCTGATTTGCTTTCTGGGCATGGGGCACTACGATCACTTTATCCCTGCCGCAGTGGGCGAGGTTTTGGGGCAGAGTGGCTTCTATACATCTTATACTCCTTATCAGCCTGAGGCCTCGCAGGGAACCCTGCAGGCTATCTTTGAATGGCAAAGCGCTATCTGCCGTTTGAGCGGCATGGAGGTGGCCAATGCCTCTCTGTACGACGGCGGCAGCGCTATCTTCGAGGCGCTGACCATGTCGCTGCGCACGCTGCGCAGGCGCCGCGAAGTGGTGGTTTCCGAGGCGCTCTCGCCCATCTACAGAAAAATGCTGGATACTTACTGCGCCAGCCTGGACCTGAAAATCAACTATGTGCCTGCCCTGGACGAGAAATCGGACATTGCAGGCATCCTGGCCGCGGTCAACGAGCAGACCGCCTGCGTTATCGTGCAGTATCCCAATGTCTTTGGCACTATTGAAGACTGGAGCGCGGCGCTGACAGAGATAAAGGCGCAAGGGGCCTTGACGGTATGCTCGGCCTATCCAAGCGCCTTGGCGCTGCTGAAAACGCCGGGCGAAATGGGCTTCGATATTGTCGTCGGTGAAGGCCAGCCGCTGGGTCTGTCCCTGGCCTTTGGCGGACCTTACCTGGGATATATGTGCACCAGCAACAAGCTGATGCGCAAAATGCCCGGGCGCATCGCCGGGCAGACCAAGGATACGCAAGGGCGCACTGGCTATGTGCTTACTTTGCAGGCTCGCGAACAGCATATACGCCGCGAGCAGGCCATGTCGAATATCTGCTCGAACAAGAATCTCTGCGCCCTGGCCGCCC
>JAAZIY010000033.1 GCA_012800625.1 Lentisphaerota bacterium | reverse complement strand
TAGACTTCTTTTTGAATTATCGCAGCCGTATGAATGACGTAACTGTGAGCCTGGGCAACAAGCCTAGCCTGGAAATACATGGCGAGGGAGGCGACGAAGACTGGCAGGTGACCCTGGCAAATACCGGCCTGGAAAGTAAAACCGCCAGCAGAATAAGGCTGGCGGCAAAATATCTCAAGGACGAAGACCAGGACTTTTTTTTGACCTATGGAGACGGCCTGGCCGACCTGAATATGCGGGAGCTTTTGGACTTCCACTTGAATCACGGCAGGGCGCTTAGCTGCAGCGCCGTGCAACCAGCGGCGCGTTTTGGCGAGCTGGCTCTGCAAGGTGCCCGAGTGTTGCGCTTCGAGGAGAAGCCCACGCATGCCCAAGGATATATCAACGGCGGCTTTATGCTGGCAAAAAAATCAATGATAGCAAAATATATTTCCGCAGATGAAGACCAGTTTTTTGAAAGCCAGCCCATAGACGAGATAGTCAGGGACGGTGAAATGCAGGCCTATAGGCATGAAGGCTTCTGGCAGTGCATGGATAATCCGCGCGAATATCAGCTGCTCAATGAGCTTTGGCGCAAAGGCCAGGCACCCTGGGCCAGGTATTGGAAATAGGCTGACCCTGTCCAGAGGGGGGGACACGAAGGGACACAAAGAGACACTAAGGGCTTGTGCGGCGCCGCAGGCGCTGCTTATTTCAATGCGCGGTGTGCAATGTCTTTACGGTAGCTAGCTCCCTGCCAGGATATTTCCTCTAGTGCCGCGTAGGTATTTTTAACCGCCTCCGGCAAAGTATTGCCCAGGGCAGTGACGCCTAGCACCCTGCCGCCGGCAGTGTAGAGCTTGCCGTCTTGCTCTCTGGTACCAGCCTGAAACACCAATGCGCCCTTGGCTTGAGCAGCCTCTATGCCGCTGATCTCGAAGCCGCGCTCGAACTTGCCCGGATAGCCCTTTGAGGCCATGACTACGCAGACGGCGGGTTCGGGCTTCCAGCTCAGCTTGACTTCGTGCAACCTGCCGTCCGCAGTGGCGCAAAGCGCCTCGAGCAGGTCGCTGTCCAGTCTGGGCAGTATGGCCTGCGTTTCGGGGTCGCCAAAGCGCACGTTGAACTCCAGCAGCTTGGGGCCGGCGGCGGTGATCATTAGTCCGGCGTAAATAACGCCGCGGAAGTAGAGCAGGTCTTGCTGCACGCCGCGCAGGAAGGGCTGCAGGATTTGCCGGTCTATGGTTTGCTCGAGGGCCTGGTCTACAATGGGTGCCGGCGAGTATGCCCCCATGCCGCCGGTATTGGGGCCTTGGTCGCCGTCCCAGGCGCGTTTGTGGTCCTGCGAGGAGGCCAGCGGGAGGATGCTGTTGCCGTCGCAGAGAGCCAATATGGAGACTTCTTCTCCGACCAGGCATTCTTCGATGAGCACGCGGTATCCGGCTTCTCCAAAGCTGCCTGCGAAGCAGTCGCGCACTGCCTGTTCGGCCTGCGCCAGGTTTTCGGCTACGATGACACCTTTGCCGGCGGCCAGGCCGTCAGCTTTGACGACTATGGGCATGCTCTGCTGGCGCAGGTACTTAAGTGCCGGCTTTTCTTCGTCGAAGACCTCTGCTTTGGCGGTGGGCAAATTATGCCGGCGCATAAAGTCTTTGGCGAATGACTTGCTGCCTTCCAGCTGTGCGGCGCGCCTGTCCGGGCCTACGATGCGCAGCCCCAGATCGCAGAAATGATCCACTATGCCTTCGCAGAGCAGGGCTTCAGGCCCGATCATGGTGAGGTCGATCCGGTTAAGCCTGGCGAAATCAGCCAGGTCCTCGGGAGTATTGGCCAATACCGCGGTGGCCTGGCTTATGCCGGGATTGCCGGGCGCGCAAAAAAGCCGGGAGCAATGCCGGCTCTGAGAAAGCTTCCAGGCCAAGGCGTGCTCGCGACCGCCAGAGCCAACTAAAAGAATTTTCATGGGAGGTAAAGGTAGGGGGGGGAATCGGACGAATCGGACGTATCTCAAGAGCAGCTATTGTTTTTCAGCTCGTCCTGGATTTTTTGCGCGGCCTGGCTCGGCTTGTCGGCTGCCAGTATGGGTCTGCCCACCACGATGTAGTCGGCTCCGGCCCTGGCTGCCTCTGCGGGGCTCATAATGCGTTTTTGGTCGCCGGCTGCGCTGCCGGCAGGCCTGATGCCGGGCACGACTGTAATGAAGTCGGTGCCACAGGCTTTTTTAATGGACTCGATTTCATGCGCTGAGCAGACCACGCCGGCCAGGCCTGCCTGGCGGCTCAGTTCTGCCAGACGCAACGCTTGTTCAGCCGGGCTGCAGGCCAGCCCTACGGCATGCAGCTGCTCTGCGTCCAGGCTAGTAAGCACAGTCACAGCAATCAGGCAGACTTCGCTTTCGGCGGCGGCCTTGGCGGCGGCGCTCAGCATGGCCGGCCCGCCGCTGGCATGCACGTTGACCATATCGGCGCCCAATGCGGCGGCAGAGCGTATTGCCTGCGCCACCGTATTGGGTATGTCGTGGTATTTCAGGTCGAGGAAAATCTTTTTGCCGCGTTGTTTCAGGCCGCGCACAAGCTCCGGCCCCTCGATGGTGAAAAGCTGTTTACCCACCTTGTACCATTGCAAAGCCGGGCCGATTTCATCCACCAAGGCAAAAGCAGCGGCGGCGGAGTCCAGGTCTAAAGCGGCGATTAGTTGTGTCTTGCTCATTAAAATTCCTTGAAAACTAGCTGTGGGGCGAAAAACAGTGCAGGCACTTCGTGTCTCTTTGTGTGCAAGCCTCTCCCTATGCTTTACTGCCGCTTTCCCGCCAGGTTTTATAGCAGGCGTACAGGCACAGGCTTAGAGAGTTGAGCAGACCCCAGAAGATGCATACTCTCAGTGTCAGGCTGATGCGGCCATATTTCCACACCATGAAAATTTCGTCAAGCCCGCGGTTAGCCATACTCAGATATGCTATCAAGGCGGAGGCATAGACGGCGGAGACCGGGATGATCTCCAGGCAAAGCACCAGAAAGCGGGTCTTTTTCGCCATCAGCGCCAGCACCGGGTCTTGGCAGCGCGCGGCGGCTTCCTGCAGCCGCAGGCTCAGCTCGATCTGCAGCCAAAATGCGGCGGCCAGGGCCGCTATGCTGCAAAGCTCGAGATAGAGGTTGCCGCCGCTGTGCATATTCCAGGTAGGGAAGGGGGACAGGGTCAGCAGGGCGAAGCCGGCCAATAGCAGCCCCGGCCTGCCTGCTTTGTCCTCGGTATTCCTCAGTTCCCAGAGCAAGGCCGCCATAAACGCAAAAAACACCGGCAGGCATTGCCAGTAGGAATAGAAGAAACGCAGCTTGCTGCGCAGTATAATGGGCACACCCAGCCAGGCGGCTAAAAGCAAGGCCACTGTCATAAGCCACAGCGGCATGGTATCCGAGGCGGGAAATAACGCGCCCTCCTCAGGCATATGCTCGGTTATGCTCACAGCCGGTCAAGAAAGCGGGTGTATTTGGAGGCGGTCATAAGCAGGTCCAGCTCGTCCTGGTCATCATATTCCATGCGGAAAAGCCAATTGCGATGCGGATTGAGATGAATCAGGTTGGGGTTGTCCTGCAGCTCCTTGTTGACCTCGGTCACTCTGCCGGAGAGCGGCGCGCGCACCTGGCGTATGTGATTGCGGATATGCAGTTGCACGCAAAAAGAGTCCATTTCCAGCTCGTCCCCGGCCAGGGGCAGGTCTATGCCGTCGATCTCGCCCAGGTTCTCAGTGAAGAACTCGGTCAGACCTATGCTGGCGGTGCTTTTTTTAGGGTTGGCAAGCGCCCAGACATGGCGCTTGCTATAGGCCCGGTTTTCAGGAAATTCACTCATGTCGCTACCCTTTCTGAAATGAGCTGCTGAAAACACCAGCAGTCGGAGATTAATCGTTATGGAAGTTGTTTGATTATGCGGGGTTTCCCGCGCACTATGTGTCTCAAGAACAAAAAAAACGGCACTCTGCCCATGACTTGCCTCGATTCTGCCCTCTGCTGGAATTGCAAAGCGGCGAAAGAGACAATACCTTATAGGATTGCCGGCGCCGCAGTTTCAGCGGCACAGCTACTTTTTGCAATTATAGTTTTTCAAGTCCGCCTTGTCAAGTCATTTTGGGGTTAGTAATGTTAAATGAACGCACATATTTGGTAAAGACCGAGTCTGGCGAGGAAATCGGCCCTTTGGATCAGGATGCCTTGGTGCGCTTGACGCACAGCGGCAAGATCACGGTCGAGGCCCGCATCCGCAGTGTTTTGGTGCCTCGCTGGGAGAAAGCCGTGGACCTGCCCATTCTCAAACCCTTGCTGCTCGAACAGCAGGCCAAACGCGTCATGGCTGAAAATGTCTCCTGGTGGACGCGTATCAAAAACCGTGCCGCATTTCGTTCGGAAGACAGCGTGGCCCTGGGCAGCCTGGTGAAGGTGCGCGCCGAGAGTTTTGACCGTGCCCCCATAATTTCGCGCATCATAGCGGCAGCCATAGACCTGTTCATCGTCTTTCTGGGCTGCCTCTTGTTGACCGGCGGCTGCTATCTGGGGCTGAAACGCGGCCTGCTTAACATTGACAACAGCGGCTACCTGCTGCTTTTTCTCTGTTGCCTGTGGGTCAATTTCTACTATGTCTTTATGATCGGGGTGATGACCCAGACCATAGGACAAAGGTTCTGGGGCATCTTCCTGGTTAGGACCAATGCCCTGAAATTCTATACCGGCAGAGCTTTCCTGTACATGATTTTTATGTTGCCCTTCGGCCTGCTCACCCCACTGCACGTCTGGCTTATGCCCAGCAAAAGAAGCTGGCAGGAGACTTTGACCGGCACCAGGATGGTGCGCCTCAAGCTGGCTGACAGCAGCAAAATACGCTAAAATAAATACCGTTTAAAAAAAAGGGATACAGTAGCACATCTTAGTGTACCTTCGTGTCTCTTCGTGTCCTCCCCCTTCGTGTGTCTTAGTGGTTCTAGGACTTTTCCCTTTCAATATTTAACCGTGATCGGACTATTCCGTGATCAGCGCAACTAAACCCCAAGCAAGTCCAGTTTCAAGCCGGCGCGGCTTTCCTTTTATGCTTTCTCTGCATATTTTCAAGGAATTCCTGCTGCCCTTGTTTTGCGCCCTGTTGGCCTTCTCGCTGCTGTTTTTGCTTAACGACTTGTTTGACGATGCCTCCGACTTCGGCGGCAAGTCTGCGCCCGCTCTGGTCATGCTGAAGTATTTTCTCTGCAAGCTGCCGGTGAATCTGCCGCATGTGATTCCGGTGTCGGTGCTTTTGGCAAGCAGTTTTATGACGGTTATGCTGGCCAAAAACAACGAGCTTTACGCCATGCGCTCGGCGGGGTTATCCTTGGCGCTTTGCGCCACTCCGGTGTGGCTCAGCGCGGCTCTGCTCAGCCTGTCAGTCTGGCTGCTTTCCGAAAGCCTGGTGCCGCGCTGTCAGGAGGCCATCATGCATATACAGCAAGAATGGCTGAGCAAGAAGTCCGCCGTAAAGCAAGGGCAGAAGCTATTCAAATATATTCCTGGCGAGCGCGACTGGTTTTTTGGCGATTACCGCGGCCTGGGTTCTTCCGGGCAGGTTGTGTTGCGCCAGAACCGTCCCGAGGGCGGCAGCGCCTGGGTGCTCACGGCCAAAAGCGCCAACTACGCAGAGGGTGAATGGCATTTCGAGCAAGGCGAGTTCTTTGCCTATGAAAATGCCCCCGCCGGCAAACAGCAACGCCTTGCGCCGCAGTCTTTCGAGCGACGCAGCCTGCGCTTGCCGGAGAGCGCCGAAACCATTGCCGAGCAAAGCAAGGAGCTGGAGACGCTTAGGGCCTCTGAAATACGCAATATTATCAAAAGCGGCCTATTGGGCAGCAGGCGTGCTGAAAAGCAGCTGCGTGTCATGCTTTGGCATCGCTGGACTTTCCCCTTGGCCAGCCTGGTGGGCGCGCTCTTCGGCTTTGTTCTCACCCTGGGGCATGGGCGCAGCTCTTATATGAAGGGCTTTGCCAGTGCCGTGGCCGCTCTGGTTCTATATTTTGTCCTGGCGCAGTTTTTCCTGGTGTTGGGCAAAAATGGCTGGCTGCCGCCATTTCTGGCCGGTGCCTTCTTCCCTCTGATTTTTCTGGCCGGCGGCCTGGTTTTGCTGTGGCAACGGCAATGAGCAAGACAAAAAAAAGATTCTCGCGTCTGCGTTTAAGTATCTGGTGCCTGGAGGCCGTGGTGCTTTTGGCCTGTCTGGAGCACTTTGTGCTTAGGCCCAAATTGCTGGGCAAAAAAAAGCCCAAGCCTAAAGCGGTAGCGCAGCAGCTGCTCCAACGCGGCGAGCATATCCGGCCTCTGGCGGAGCAGGCCTTGCTGCCGCCTGCCCTGCAGGAGAGCTTTCCAGCCTGGTACCCGCCCCCGGCCAGCCTGAACGCGGAAAGCGAACTTATGCTGCAGCGCCAAAAGCTGTTTTCCGAGCAGTGGAGCCTGCCCATAGAGGCGGTCAACAGCATAGGCATGAAATTCCGTCTGGTGCCGCCTGGCAGCTGTCTGATAGGCAGCCCGGAGAGCGAGCCGGGGCATAGCCCGGTGGAAACTTTGCACCACCGCGAGTTTAGCCAGCCCTTTTACCTGGGTATGTACGAGGTCACCCAGGAAGAATGGGAAAAAATCATGGGGGCGGAAAACAACCCCTCGCATTTTCGCGGCGCCAAGCAGCCGGTGGAAGAGGTCTCCTGGTATGACTGCCAGGAGTTCCTGCTTAAGCTCTCGCGCCTGGAAAAGCTCGATGAGCGTGCCTATCAGCTGCCCAGCGAGGCGGAATGGGAATACGCCTGCCGGGCCGGTACCAGGAGCGCATATTGCTACGGAGATGACCCAAAACTGCTGGTCAAATTCGCTGATTTTGCCGACAATAACTACAAGCGACCGAATCCGGTGGGCCGACGCCTGCCCAATGCCCTGGGACTCTTTGATATGCATGGCAATCTCTGGGAATGGTGCCGGGATACATATCAAAATTACCCGGGTGATTTCAGCCCAGCCGGGGAAGTCAATACCTGGCGCAATATACGCGGGGGCAATTGGCATATCGAGGCCAAAAGCTGCCGCTCGGCGAAACGCTATCGTCTGCCAGGGCCAAGCCTCGGCAATATGCTTGGCTTCCGGGTAAAAAGAAATATCAACCTGGATGAGCTGCAAGCGGCTTTGGACACTAAGACACACTAAGACACACGGCGGGGGGGAGGGCACGAAGGCACACGAAGGCACACGAAGGCACACGAAGGGCTTATACGGCGCCTGCGGCGCCGCATAAGCCGCTTGCCCGTTTTGGCTTGTTGGGAAAAAGGAGCCAGACAAAGCAGAAAAACTCGATGAATTAGCATGAAAAACGCAATTTCCATGCTGGAATTTTGTTTTTTTGAGAATCTGTCCATTTGGTGCCCCGAAGGGGCAACTTATTTCTTGCCGAAACTTCAATTTTTTTCGAGAATCTGTCCATTTGGTGCCCCGAAGGGGCAACCTAAGATAGCCCAGGGTAAGCGAGGCTCCGCAGGAGCCGAGCGCCACCCTGGGTAAAAGCCCCCCCCGAATCCGGCGCCCTGTAGGGGCACCACTAAGCGAGCCATTTACAAACTGTAGAAAGAAAAAGATGCGTTTCAGACCCTGCATAGACCTGCATGAAGGCAAGGTCAAACAAATCGTCGGCTCCAGCCTTGATGAGCAAGGCCAGTCATTGCAGACCAATTTTGTCGCCAGTCAGAGCCCGGCATATTTTGCCGAGCTTTATCGGCGCGATTCCCTGAGTGGCGGGCATGTAATCATGCTAGGCCCCGGCAATGAGGATGCCGCCATCGAGGCTCTGGCGGCATATCCGCAGGGCCTGCAAATCGGCGGCGGCATAAGTCCTGAAAACGCCCGCTTCTGGCTGCAAAGGGGCGCCGCCAAGCTGATTGTCACCTCCTATGTCTTTCCCGGGCATGACTTCAGCCTGCCCAGATTGCGGGAGCTAAGCGAGCTTATAGGTCCCGACAGGCTGGTGCTGGACCTGAGCTGCCGGCCTCAGGGCGAGCACTATTATGTGGCCTGTAACCGCTGGCAGAACCTAAGCTCACTGCGGCTGGATGCCGACAGCTTTGCCGAGCTGGCCCAATATTGCTCCGAGTTCCTGGTTCACGCCGTCGAGGTCGAGGGCAAGCAGGCCGGCATAGACTCATGTCTGCTCGAAACCTTAGCGAGGCACTGCAGCCTGCCGCTCACCTACGCCGGCGGCATAGCTAGTATGCAGGACATAGAAAAGATCGAAAAGGCCGGCAAAGGACGCATTGACTTCACGGTGGGCAGCGCCCTGGATATCTTCGGAGGAAAGCTGCTCAAATACGAAGACCTGAAAGTATTCTGCTGAGTGCACAGAAAAGCAGGCGAGGCTCAAAATTGCCTCTGCGGCATCAACAGAGCTTGCCTTGTTCAGGTCTCCAAAAAGCCTGCGCAACTTCCCCATACAAGTCCGATTCAATGGTTTTTTGGCTCAACAGAGTTTTTTTCAGCCTGCTGCTTTGCTTCAGCCTCGCTGCCCAAAGCCCGCGCGAGTTCTATGCCCAGGACTTTTTTCTGAGCCGGGAGCCTGAAGAGGCCAGTGTGCCGGAAGCGAGTGTGCCCGAGGAGGAGAGGGTACTCCAGTCGCCTGAACCGGCGCCTGTACCGCTGCCCATTTCCGAGGCTACTTTGCCGCCCCTAGTTCCGTCTCCGCCCTCGGCGCCGAAAATTCTCTACGTCTTGTTTTATTTATCTGGCCTGCTGCTGTCTTTGCTTATTTTATCTTATTTATGCTTTTGGCTTAGGCGGCAAATACACTTCTTACAATTGCGCCGTCTACGGAAAAAATATCTGACGGATTGCTACAATCCGCACTTTAAGGTCGAGTTGCGCGCTCTGCTTGGTCTCCCACCCGGCAGCAGCCGGGCACAAATAATTGCGGCTTTACCCAAGAACCAATTGTCCTTGCGGCAGCTACTCATGCGCCACGACGCCAAGTTTAAGCCCAAACAATAATTTTACGCCTTAGTGTGTCTTAGTGCGCCTTCGTGTCTCTTCGTGTCCTCTTCTCTGCTATGGCAAAGCCTTTTGCGCCAGTTCCAGGATTTGCATCATCAAGTCCTGGTCCAGCGAATTAGGCTCCATAAAGTTATCTTCCGCGTAGTTATTCCAGCTTTTGATATAAATAATTCTGGCTTTGCTCTGGAAGGCTTCCTGCAGCTGGCTGGCGAAGAATTCCCCTTTTTTCCGCCGCCAAGCCAAGTCCTCCGGCTGCTTTTCGCTTGGCGGGCCGGCGACACTGACAGTGCAGGCTCGATTCTGCACATTATGCAGGAATTCCGGCAAGCTGGCCTGTCGCTTTGTTCCCTGATAGTCTTCGATTAGCTCGATATGTCCGCCAAAAAACAGGATTGGCTCACCTTGCACTTTCAGGCTGGCGGGCAGATGCAGGAAGCCGAGGCGTTCCACAAACTGCATGGTATTTTGCACTGAGAGCCGCAGCCCTTCGACGCCTGGGCTAAGCACCAAGGCGATTCCCATGCCGGGTGCCAGGCTACTGCTCAGGGCATGAAATTTCTGCAGGCGTTCGGCAAAATGCTCGCTGGCCATGATTTCAGGCTTGACATGCAGCAGCAGGGCAGCAAAGCCGGCCTGGCCGAACTGCGCCAGCTCGCGCTTCATGCGCAGATCGGTCCAACCCTCGTTTTGCGGAATGGCGCGCACTCTAGGATGGCTGTCGGTTCTTTGTTCCGGCGGGTAGGGATGATACTCCAGCCAGAATTGCGGCCGGCGTTCATATGCAGCGCTAAACTCATACTTAGGGCGAAAACCCCTGCTGCCCAGGCAGGCACTAAACACAGTGGCCAAGAGGAGCAAAACCGGCAGTATTATCAGGCCTGGGCGTAAATAAATCAACATGCTTGAAAAGAAAACTAGCGAACGTAGTAGTTTTTTTGGACACAAAGGCACACGAAGAAGCTGTCTTTTTTCAAAACTGTAGCTTCTTCATAGGCTTGAGAGTCTTTTTTTCGGGCTGAAATCAGGGCAGTCATGCAGCGGCTCCACTTCTTTTTGATGCAGGTTGCAGAAGCATTTGAAGGCGGTGAAGAAATTATGCAGGCAATTCTTGCAGAATCTTCTCTGTCCGTCATCTTCAAGCAGCTCGCCCACATTCTGCTTGTCCGCAGTATGGTTGTCGGCAAACAGGGCTTGCAGAGCGCTGGGTTCAGC
>JAAZIY010000032.1 GCA_012800625.1 Lentisphaerota bacterium | reverse complement strand
GATAGATAAATGACTGGCGTTTTTTTTTTGCGAGCAAGCCATACTAGAGAATCAGCCCGGCCTTTGGCTTGTGACAATATAACCCGAAGTTTTCCGTTTTAGGGATGGAGTAATTAATGCGGCATGAGCAATTAGAACAACTCAGCGACGGCGAGCTGGTCGCGCTTTGCCGCGACTCCGGCAGCGATCAGGCCTTCAATGTCCTGTATGCCAGGTATCGCCTGCAGCTTTTTGCCTACCTGCATCGCCTGCTGCCTAAAAACCGCTCGCTGGTGGACGATTTCTTCCAGCAGGTCTGGATACGCGCCGTGCGCAACTGGCATCGCTACACCGAACAACAGCTCCTGCTCGCCTGGCTCTGCACCATCGCGCATAACCTGGTCATGGACCATTACCGCAGCGTGAAAAACCGGGAGATGCTGGAAATCCACGAGAACATACTGTCAGAATCACTTAGCCCCGACGAGATACTCGAACAGGAAAGCCAGCAGGCCAGGCTGAAGCAAAGCATAGCAAAGCTGCCCGAGGCGCAAAAAGAGATAGTGCAGCTTAGAGCCGAGGGCCTTAGCTTCAAGGAGATAGCGGCGCAAAAAAAGATCAGCATCAATACCGCCCTGGGCCGAATGCACTATGCCACCGCCAACCTGAGAAAAATGATGCAAGAACTCGAATAGTACTCTGCCTGGAAAAAGATACTAAGCCGGCCTGGATTTTCCAGGCGCACGCAGGAGGTGAAATATGAACTGCGAAAAATTTGCCCAAGAGTATATGCTGGCCGATGCCGAGCTAAGCGCGGAGGCTCTGGCGCATGCCAAGGCCTGCCCCGAATGCGCCAAGCTGCTGGCGCTGGACCTGATGATCGGCGCCAGTCTGGCCGTACCCAGTGCCAGACTGGACAGGCTGGTGCTGGCCAGCGTGAAGGCCGCCAGGCCGGCGCAAAGCCCCGGCTGGCAGAGCCGCGTGCGCCGCGTCTTGTACGCCGTGGCCGCCGCACTGCTCCTGCTTCTGGCAATCACTGCGCTGACCAATAAGCCGGCGCCCGAGATACAGGTGGCGCAGGCAGGAAAGAAGACGGACGCAACTGTGCTTGCGCAGAGCGAGCTGGCCGAGGCCGACCTGGAGGCGCTCTGGTATCTTAACATGAAGGAGACCGACGCCGAGCTGGAAGGCCTGGAAGAGCAGCTCTTCCTGTATGCGACACTGCCCTGATTAACCCGAATGCCCGAGGCAACCTAATTTCCCCGGCGAGGAAGGCACTTATGAAAAATCCGCTGAAGTCAATCATGCTCCTGGTGCTCGGAGTACTGCTTTTAACCAGCCCGGCATGGGCGCAGCCCGGCGGCAAAGGAGCTGGGAGACGCGAAGACAAACGCGAGACCGGCGCGCGCGGACGCAGAGCTGGGGCGGGACGGCCTTCCCTGGGACAACAATATAATCTGCGCAACCGCGTGCGCCTGCTGATGGAGTACTTGCAGGCCAATGAACCCGAAGAGTTTGAACGCCTGCAAAAACTCAAGGCCGAGGACCGGGAAAAATATTTCCACGAGCTGTGGAAAAAAATGCCCGAGCGCGAAAATAAAAAACGCGACGAGGTCAGCCGCATCGAGAAGCAATGCCACGAGCTGGCCGAAAAATACCGGCTGGCGCCAGAGGCCGAAAAGGCGGCCATCGAGCTGGAGCTGGGCAAAATGCTGGAGCGCTCCATGCAGCTGGTCATCGAGGACACCGAGGAGAGGCTGCGCGGCGTGCAAAGCGCACTGGAACACCTGAACGCCAACAAAGATAAAATTATACTGGAAAGACTGCAGAAATTCCTGGGAAAGGAAGAGACCAGCGAAAAACAACCGGCAAAAACCAAATGACGTGGTAAAAGACCTGAAAGTATTAGTGTGCCTTCGTGTCCCTTCGTGTGTCTTCCAGGGTTCGCCGGCTTCCAGTCTATTGGTGTTAACTTAGTACCCGTCCAAAAGGGGGGAGGCATAGTAGCGCCTCTACGAGGCGCCGGTTTTGGTGGTGCCTGCACCCCAGGCTGAAGCCTGGGGTTAAGCATGGTTATGCGCCTACGGCGCAAGTAGATACGCTTTTTGAATAGTAAATTGTGCTAATGGATAAAATGGCTCGGTTCTGCGGCACAATTCATCTGGTGATTCTGATTTTGCCAGTAGTGTTGACCCTGACTGGTTAACCACAAAAGTAAAATTCTGTTGAAAAACGCAGTTTTTGGGAAAAATTTAATTTTTTTTCTGAAATTCTGTCCATTTGGTGCCCCGAAGGGGCAACCTAATACAGCCCAGGG
>JAAZIY010000222.1 GCA_012800625.1 Lentisphaerota bacterium | reverse complement strand
GGAACGGGAACGGGAACGGGGAGCAGCCTAAAGGCTGTACTACATACGTGGGACGAAAACCGGCTAGATGTCGGCTTGTCCCGGGGGCCACATCCTTTTTGGACGGGGTCTAAGTCACAGCTCACAGCAGTTCGGCGGGGGTTTCACTGTAGTCCAGGGGGTCGATAAAGCAGCTGTCTTGCAGGCATTGGCGCAGTAGCAGCTCTATGTCCAGAGCCTCCTCTTCTTGTTTTATTTTAGACAGATAGGTTCTGGTTGCCGGGTCGGGCGGTGCAAACACGGTGCAGCTGTCGGGCACATCCTGGCTGGAAAGCTGCCAGGTGCCGATCTCCTCGGCGGTTTTCATGGTTTGCCATTTGTCAGCGCAGACCAGCGGTCTGATGAGCATCAGGCTGCTGGCCTCTTCGATGACGGCCAGGTTCTCGAGGGTTTGGCTGGCTACCTGCCCCAGGTTGTCGCCGGTGACCAGGGCCTTGTCGCCCAGTTTGGCAGCGGCTCGCGAGGCTATGCGCAGCATCATGCGCCGGTAGAGCAGGGTTCTAAAGCGGCTGCTGCACAGGTCTCTGATAGCCTTCTGCGCCGGCAGCAGATTGACGGCGAGCAGCCTGCCGGGGTTTTGCAGTGTGTTTAGCCGTCTGGCCAGGTCGGCCACCTTGGTGAGGGTGGCCGGCGGGGTATAGGGGCTACTGTGAAAAGTGATATAATTGAGCTGGCAGCCGCGGCGCATCATCTGATAACAGGCCACCGGCGAGTCAAAGCCGCCGGAAAGCAGGGCAAGCACATTGCCGCTGATGCCAGTGGGCAGGCCGCCGGCGCCGGAGATGCGCTCGAAGAACACAAAGGCCAGGTTTTGCCTTATTTCCAGCCCTACTTGCAGCTTGGCCTGGCGCAGGTCTATGCTCATGTCGGGAAACTGCCGGCAGAGTTTGCCGGCAAAATATATCTCAATTTCCTGGCTGCTCATGGGGAAGCCCTTGTCGCTGCGCCGGCAACGCATGGCGTAAGTGCAGGGCGAGTCGCCGTGATGCCGGCGAAAAGCGGCGTGCAAAGCCGGAAAGTGAGTCAGCACACAAGACTCGATGGCAGGCAGCTCAGGCTCCAGCATAAAGCCAGGCGAGAGCGAGGCCAGCCCGGGTATGAGCGGAGCCTCGCGGCGCAAGCGCAGCAGATCCTCCGGACTGAAGTGCGCATCTGGGTTCTTGGACACAAGAAAGATGCGTCCGCGCTCCTGAATAAGGGAGAATTCGCCCAGGGCGGCGAGCCGGCGGCGCAGCTCGCTCCACAGCCGCTTTTCGAAGGCAAAGCGGTTTTTGCCCTTGGTGCCTATCTCGTCATAGCGGCAAAGCAGGGCGTTATAGGGAAAATATGGTTGCCAAACCGGGACATTCATAAGCTTAAAGTGCGCAGCTGCTTTTTGCCTTGCTGTGCCAAAATCAGCCCGGCCACGTATCTTGTGGCCGGGCCTTTGTTTAATGGCAGGCTTCTTGTATGGCCACGGCTACGGCCACGCTGGCTCCGACCATGGGATTATTGCCCATGCCCAGAAAGCCCATCATCTCGACGTGCGCCGGCACGCTGCTGGAGCCGGCGAACTGTGCGTCGGAGTGCATTCTGCCCATGGTGTCGGTAAGCCCGTATGAGGCCGGTCCGGCAGCCATGTTGTCGGGGTGCAGTGTGCGTCCGGTGCCGCCGCCGGAGGCCACCGAGAAGTATTTCTTGCCGGCCTCGAGGCGCTCTTTCTTGTAGGTGCCCGCCACTGGATGCTGGAAACGGGTCGGATTGGTGGAGTTGCCGGTGATGGAGACGTCAACGTTCTCCTTCCACATGACGGCTACGCCCTCGCGCACATCATTGACGCCGTAGCAGAGCACGGCGGCGCGCGGCCCCTTGCTAAAGGAGTGACGCTTCACTTCGCTGAGTTTGCCCGTGGCGTAGTCAAAGCTGGTTTCCACATGCGTAAAGCCGTTGATGCGGCTGATGATGTAGGCGGCGTCCTTGCCCAGGCCGTTGAGTATTACGGTGAGCGGCTTTTGGCGCACGGTGTTGGCCTTGCTGGCTATGCCTATGGCGCCCTCGGCGGCGGCGAAGGACTCGTGTCCGGCCAGGAAGCAGAAGCAGCTGCTCTCGTCTTGCAGCAGCATGGAGGCCAGGTTGCCGTGTCCCAGGCCGACTTTGCGCTCGTCGGCCACTGAGCCAGGTATGCAGAAGGCCTGCAGGCCCTCGCCTATGGCCTTGGCGGCCTCGGCAGCAGTGGTGGCACCCTTTTTCAGGGCTATGGCGGCTCCCAGAACGTAGGCCCATTTGGCGTTTTCAAAGCATATGGGCTGTATGTCGGTGGCTATGTCATAAGGGTTGAAGCCCTTGTCGCAGCAAAGCTTCAATGCCTCTTGCAGGTCCTTTATGCCGTATTGGCGGCACGCCGCATCTATCTGTGCTATGCGGCGTTCGTAACTTTCGAAAAGTGCCATCGTGTTTTCTCCTTATTCGTGACGGGGGTCAATGTACTTGACGGCGCCGGCATCGGAGCTGAAACGCCCATAGGTGGCCAAGGCCTCCTTGTATGCCTCATTGGCGTCGCGCCCCTTTTTGATTTGCTCAAGCATGGGGCCGACTTTGACGTATTGGTAGCCAATGATCTCGTTGTTCTCATCCAGAGCCAGGCTGGAGATATAGCCCTCGGCGGTTTCCAGGTAGCGCGGCCCTTTGGCGAGAGTGCCGTAGGTGGTGCCGATCTGGGAGCGCAGGCCCTTGCCCAGGTCCTCGAGGCCGGCGCCTATGGGCAGGCCGCCCTCCGAGAATGCGCTTTGCGAGCGACCGTATGATATCTGCAGGAAAAGTTCGCGCATGGCGGTGTTGATGGCGTCGCAGACCAGGTCGGTGTTCAGAGCTTCGAGCAGGGTCTTGCCCGGCAGTATCTCCGAAGCCATGGCGGCGGAGTGGGTCATGCCCGAGCAGCCCAGGGTCTCGATGAGCGCCTCTTGTATAATGCCGTTTTTGATGTTCAGCGTGAGCTTGCAGGCTCCCTGCTGCGGCGCGCACCAGCCTACGCCGTGTGTAAGCCCGGAAATGTCGTTGACCTCACGCACCTGGTCCCATTTGCCCTCCTGGGGTATGGGAGCAGCACCGTGATTGCAGCCTTGCCTGACGCTGCACATCTGTTCGATTTCTTTAGTGTTCATGCTTCTTTGGCAGTCCCTTGTGATCTGTGATGAGCATTAAGCCCGGTGAAAATGGTAAACTTATAAGGTAATATGAAATGCGCTGTTTACAAGTGAGGGGGCGTTGGACACGAAGACACACGAAGTCACACTAAGGGACACTAAAGCACACCAAGTGTGACTGCGTCGGTCGGATTCAATTTGATGTGTCGCTTATGCTTCTTGTGCTTCT
>JAAZIY010000221.1 GCA_012800625.1 Lentisphaerota bacterium | reverse complement strand
TGGAATGTCACCGCTAGGCAGGGTCGCCCCTTTATCAAGCGTTTTCACGAGGAGCGCGAGCTGACCGTGGTCTTTATGATAGACTTGTCGGCCTCCGGCAAGTTCGGCACTGCGAACATCAGCAAGAACGAGCTTGCCGCGGAGCTTTGCGCGCTGCTCGCCTTCTCCGCGGTGCGCAATAACGACAAGGTGGGCCTGCTGCTGTTTACTGATGACATAGAGCTTTACATACCGCCGGCTAAAGGCCTGAAGCATGCCATGCGCATTATCAGGCAGATACTGGGATATAAAGCGCAGGGGAGAAAAACCAATATCGCCGCCGCCCTGGACTATCTGGGCAAGCTGCAGCGGCGCCGTGCCGTGGTCTTCCTGGTCTCGGACTTTCTGGACCGGGGCTACGAGGCTCAGCTGCGGCGACTGGCGCGGCGTCACGACTTGGTCGCGGTAAGCCTGAGCGACGCCCTCGAGCATGAGTTGCCGGCGCTGGGAGGAATGATCGAACTCGAGGATGCCGAAAGCGGCGAGATGCTGCTTTTTGACGCCGGCAGCGCTAAAATGCGGCAGGCATACGCCAGGCTGGGCGAAGAAAGACAGCAGCGACTGCAAACCGAGCTGCGCGGCATGGGCATAGACCAGCTGAAATTGCGCAGTGACCAGGACTATCAACACAGCCTGGTGAGATTCCTGAGAATGAGAGAGAAAAAAAGCTAATGCGAAGGTTGTTTAACACGAAGACACACTAAGGGACTATGAAAATTCAAATTGTCAAGTTGAGTTGTTTCTGGTCAGTATGTACAAGAAAAACCCGAATATACTGTATAGAAAGAAAGCGAATCTGCTCAGCAAAGTTTAACAATTCATTTTTTCGTGATTCCTTAGTACCGGTGCGCAACACTGATACGGTACTTTTAGGTGATTTGTTGTGTTGGACGCAGAGCTTGGAGCGTCTTATGTCTTGCTGGCGGGGGCGCGAAGCGCCTCTTTTAATCAGGCCGGCAGTGGCGCGAAGCGCCATGTTTTGAGGTGCGCCAGTGCCCTGCCGTGTGCTGATACTGGTACTCTGTC
The DNA here is from genome assembly GCA_012800625.1 of Lentisphaerota bacterium. Taxonomy (GTDB): domain Bacteria; phylum Verrucomicrobiota; class Lentisphaeria; order Oligosphaerales; family Oligosphaeraceae; genus JAAZIY01. The sequence goes on along the minus strand of JAAZIY010000221.1, from coordinate 2,540 downwards.
ATGTGCTGATGCCGTGCGGTGTATCACTGCTGCACCCTATGTCATGCTTGGAACTATATAGAAAGAAAGTGAATCTGCTCAGCAACGTTTAACAATTTATTTTCTTATAATTCCTAAAGAGACACGAAGGGCTTCCTCTTTTAGTCAAACTTATAGTTTGAGAATCTTGCGTTTATGGTTTGCGGCAGTTTAAGGCCTTTGACGTTCACCTGCATATTGCTTTCAAGCTTGAGGCGTTCAGGATAGAAGATACTGCCGTCGGGGTTCTGCTGCATGCTGATATTGGCTCTAAAGCGCGTGCCGTCCTCGCTTTCCGCGATAAATGCGCTGAGGCTGCCGTTTTCTTTTTTAATGCGAAAGCGTATTTTTTTCGTTTTTTTGCCTGCGAAGCTTCCCAGATTTTGTTCGGCACTAAAGTCCCAGTTGGCCTCGCTGTCTTTGTCCAGCTTGATATTGTCCTGGTTGTTCTTGATAAATTCGGCGGTCTGTTGCATGGCCATGAAGGTTCCTTCGGAGAGCATTTTTCCTATGCCTGTTGAGCTTAGCATGCTGTTGGCCTGCGGTTCGAGCATCTCTTTCATGGGGGTTGCCTCGCTGAGCCTGACCTGGCAGTCCTGCTTTCCCCCTTTTTGGCTCAGGACAAAGTGTTTGACTTCCAGGTCTATGGGCATGCCAAGCTTGGCGCTTTGCTCTTTTACCTGTGTAGCCAGCAGCCTGCCTAGTTCGGGCGATACCATGTTCACCGTGAAATCGCGTTCTTGCAGAGAGCCGATTTGCCGCAGAGCCTGGTCTATGGTCTCGACCTGCTCCGGGGTCAGCTGGGCATAGAGACCGGCACAGAAGGCAGTCAACAGAAAAATCAGAATATGGATTTTCATGATTTGCGAGCTTATGTTTGAGTAATTAAGGTTAAAAAAGGCGGGATGCGTATCCTGTGCGCATCCCGCCTTAGCTCAGGACTGCAGAATTATGTCTTACAGTTCGGTGTACTTCATGTGTTTGGACGAGAACATCTCAACGCCGTCCGCGGTGATCAGCGCGCCATTTTCCCAGCGCAGTCCGAAGCGGTCGCCGTCGTAGAAGAAAGTATCCACCTGATATGTCATGTTTTTCTTCAGCGGGTACTTGGAGGTTTTTTCCATCCAGGGGTATTCCACTTCCATCATGCCTATGCTGTGGCAGGGACCGTAGAGCATATATTTTGCATAGCCCTCTTTTTCCACCCAGTCATAGTAATCTGCCACGACGTCGCCGGAAATGCGCCCGCCCTTCAGCAATTCAAAGGTTTTCTTGTGGGCGCGCAGACCGAACTCGATAAGGTCGCGTTTTTCGGCGGAGAGCGGGCCTATGGAGAAGGGCATCCCAACACTGGAAGTGTAGCCGCATACCCTGGCGCCGATATTGATCTGGATGACTTCGTTTTCGACGATCAGGTTATGGGTGGGTCGCGAGATGGCGTTGCAGGTCTCCTTGCCGCAGAATGTGTAGAGCGCGTGGCCCTCGTACTCGGCGCCGTGCTTGTAGAGTTCGCGCTGGGCTATACCGGTGACTTGCAGCTCGGTCATGCCGGGGCGGATTTCGGCGAGCACAGCGTCCACCGCCAGCTCGGCGATGCGGTAGGCCTCGCGCATGCAGGCGATTTCACTGTCGCTCTTGTAAGTGCGCATCTCGCGAATAAGGAAATCAGCCGGTACGATCTCCGCGGCGGGGAAGTTTTTCTTCAGGCTGTCCCAGATATGTATGGGTGTGATGGTGTAGCTGATCAGGCCCAATTTTTTCAGCGGGGCGGCTCCCATTGCCTTTTGAAAGACTTCTTTGAAGCCGGCCACTTCCAGCCCGGGATACTCCGGGTCGGCTGATTCGCGGTACTCGATCATGAGTTCGATATTGGGTAGGATGCTGCGCCCTTTGGCGTACAGCCCGCTTTCCGGGCCGGCCAGCAGGAATGCCTCTCCTTCGGCGGGAATGAGCACGGCGGCGGCCTCGAAGGTGGGCCAGTAGTCTGAGAAGTAGCGCACCGAGCCGCAGTCCGACTCCATGCCGTGCACCAGGACGGCGTCAAAGCCGTTTTCCTTCATCAAAGACTGCATGGTGCGGACTCTGGCAAAATACTCTTCTTTTGGGATGCTTACTGCCATTTCTTTACCTTTTCCTTTTTTTTGTGGTTGATCGCCGTTATTCGGCTTGCTAATAAAACAGTACTTAACAATTATATACACCTTAATAAGAATAAAGCAAGTACGATTGCGCTGAAAACGCATCGTTATGCGTTCGGCGCTGAGGCGGCTAGACTAATCCCGGTCTAAAAAGCTAATTGGACACGAAGACACACGAAGGGGGAGGACACTAAGGGGCACAAAGGGACACTAAGGCACACTAAGGGCTTATGCGGCGCCGCAGGCGCCGCATAAGCCGCTTGCCCGTTTTGGTTTGTTGGGAAAAGGGAGCCGGACAAAACAGAAAAATTCGATGAAATAGCCTAAAAAATGTCAATTTTCTGCTAAAATTCTAATTTTAGAAGAAGACTACTTGGTGTGTCT
>JAAZIY010000220.1 GCA_012800625.1 Lentisphaerota bacterium | reverse complement strand
CAGGCGCCGCATAAGCCCTTAGTGTGCCTTCGTGTCTCTTCGTGCCCCTTAGTGTCCTCCCCCTTCGTGTGCCTTTGTGGTTCAAGGGCTTTTCGGGCGTGGTCTAATATAACCCGGCAAAAAAATCTACACAAGTAACAATCGAGGGGGGGCAAACGAGTCCCGCGGAGATATTTTTTGGCACAGGGAGGCACTTTTATTTCATTCATTCGGCATCTGATATAGTTTCAGGCCGTTGGAGGCTTTCAGCAGGACATGGCATCCTGGGCTGAACTCGGGCTTGATTTTTCTGACTGCCTGCAAATCGTCAAAGCACTCCAGTTTCAAGCCCAGGGCGGCGGGGCGGATTTCTTTGCCTACGCAGACTATACGTGCTTTAGGCAGGATATCGAGCGCTTTCTGCAGCAGGCTGAGATGCGCCTGCGCCGAGCTTGCGCCCAATTCACGCATATCGCCGAGTATGGCCACTTGCGTCTTGGCATTTTTACTTAATTCGGCAAACCAATACAGGGAGGCCAGGGCGCTGTCCGGATTGGCATTGTAGGCGTCGTTACACCAGGTTATGCCGTCACGCTGGAAGACCTGCATGCGTTCGCCGGGCAATACGGCGTTTTGCAGGCCCAGGATTATATCGTCCGGGCTAATGCCGGCCAGGGTTGCGGCGGCGGCGGCGGCGGCGGCGTTTTGCGCCTGATGCGTGCCGCCCAGATGCCAATCGAGCAGCCTGGTGAGGCCGCTCTGCTTCCAGGTCAGCCTTACCCTGTAGCTGTCTGCATGCCTGCCCAGGTATTCGGCGCGCAGGTCGGCCTGCGCGCAGTCGCCGAAGCTAAGATATTTTCGACCAGCCAAGGCTGCTTGCAGGCTCGCATAGCCGCGGGCTTCATAAGGAAATACGGCGCAGCCCTCGGGGGGCAAAGCCGTGAAAAGAGAGAATTTCTCCTTGGCCACGCCTTCGAGGTCGTGAAAAAACTCGAGATGCGCCTGGCCTATATTTGAGATAATGGCGATATGCGGCGAGCTGAGCGCGACCAACTCTGCAATTTCACCGGGATGATTGCTGCCCAGCTCCAACACCGCGGCGGCGTGGCTCTTTTGCAGGCGCAGCAGGTTTCGCGGCAGGCCATAGTGATTGTTGGTGCTTGCCTGGGTCTTGAGCACACGGCCTGGCCAGCGCCGCTCGAAGAGGGCGGCGCAAAGCTCCTTGATGCTGGTTTTGCCGCTGCTGCCGGTAATGGCCAGCTCGAATAGGGCGGGAAATTTTTGCCTGTGCGCCCGTGCCAGTGCCTGGAAGGCGGCAAGGCTGTCCTTTACCAGCAGGCAGGCCACGCCGAGACGAAGCAGCTCCTGGCTTGCCTCCGGCTCGGGCGCTTCCTGCAGGCAGAGCGCGCAAGCGCCGGAACGAAGCGCCGATAATGCATGGCGGTGGCCATCCTGAAACTCACCCTTGATGGCTACAAAAAGAGAGCCAGGCGTAGTCGCGCGGCTGTCATCCCAAACCGCAGTGACCCCTGGTGGAGCCTGCGAGCCTGGCGGCAGTAGATAGGTGCCTTGGCAAATCTCGGCTAGCTGAGACCAGGTGAAGAAGGGTTCGGACATGGAAAGCCTGTCAAATGGGGGGAGGACACGAAGAGACACGAAGAGACACTAAGACACACGAAGGGGGGCGAGTTTTATGCTTCTTCGTCCAGGGCTTCTTCGACTTCGTCGTCGCCCTCTGCGGGTCTTGGGCGTCCTGGGATGACTTCGTATATTTTGGCCAGCAGCTTTTGTTCCAGGGCCGGGTCTTCGTCGATTGCCTTTTTAGTTTGCTCGCGTCCCTGTCCGATTTGCGCGTCTTGGAAAGAGAACCAAGAGCCGCGTTTTTCGATCAGGTTAAGATTGAGCGCCACATCCAGGATTGAGCCGGCTTTGGAGATGCCCTCATCGTACATGATGTCGAACTCGCATTCTTGGAAGGGAGCGGCCAACTTATTTTTAACCACTTTTATTTTCACGCGGTTACCCTTGGCCTGTCCGTCCGGCGATTTAATGGTAGCCATGCGCCTGATATCCAGTCTTAGCGAGGCGTAGAATTTCAAGGCTCTTCCGCCCGGCGTAGTTTCCGGGCTGCCGAACATAACGCCGATTTTTTCGCGTATTTGGTTGGTGAAGATGATGCAGGTATGGCTTTTATTGACAATGGCGGTCAGTTTTCGCAGTGCCTGTGACATTAGCCTGGCCTGCAAGCCGACGTGCGTGTCGCCCATTTGCCCTTCGATCTCGGCTCTGGGCACCAGGGCGGCCACTGAGTCAACCACTAACACATCGATGGCACCGCTGCGCACCAGGGTGTCGGCGATATTCAAGGCGTCCTCGCCGCAGTCCGGCTGTGAGACGAGCAAGTCGTCGGTATTGACTCCGATGATTCTGGCATATCGCGGGTCTAGCGCGTGTTCGGTATCGATGTATGCGCAGACTCCGCCGGCCTTTTGCGCATTAGCCACCACGTGCAGGCAGAGCGTGGTTTTGCCTGAGGCCTCCGGGCCGTAGACCTCGACGATTCTGCCTCGCGGGAAGCCGCCTATGCCCAGGGCGATGTCCAAGGACAGCGCGCCGGAGTTGACCACCGGCACATCCAGGTGGCTCTGGTCGCCCAGGCGCATAATGGAGCCTTTGCCGAACTCCTTCTCGATCTGACCCAAGGCAAGCTTTAAGTTGCGTTGATGCAACTCGCTGGCCGACACATTGCTTTCTCTAGCCATGATATACTCCTAATATGAGTTGAATGAGGATAAAAATGCGCTGGCGCCGAAACAAGCCCCGAATAATAAAAGACCCCTTGCCGTCGCATGGGTGGGGCGGCCAAAAACTCTCGGCTGTTTGTTTACCGTAATGCCTACAAGAGAAGCTGCAAGCCAAAACAGCCAGATTCCTAAAGAAGCATAAACCGGAGCTGGCGGGCAATTTTTGCACAGGGAGGCACCTTTGGCTATAACATAGACCCCGTCCAAAAAGGTCATTGTATCGAAGTGCCATGTGTGGCGCCCCTACAGGGCGCCGGAT
>JAAZIY010000219.1 GCA_012800625.1 Lentisphaerota bacterium | reverse complement strand
TGGTGTATCTTCGTGTGTTTTAGTGTATCTTCGTGTCCAAAATCCTACCAGACATCTTTTTGGACGCGTTCTAAGTAGAACCCGACCAAAAAGCAAAAGCTCAAAAAACTTGCTCCGCCTTCCTGTCAAAATCCTGCCGACGATTTTTTTTGGACGGGTATAGGATGTAGACATTAAAACACAGGGATTCACACAAGGACAGCGGAATTTTACTGCTGCTTTGCCCTTCCCTGCTGTTTCTTTTTTTGGGCTTGCCTGATTTTCTTGCGTATTTTTTTGATAAAATGTCGATAAAACGACTGTCGCAGACAGCGAGCGGCTTTCAGATACCAGGGTTGATGCTGCAAGCAATAGCGCATATCGTCATCGAGCAGGTTTTCGTCGTAGGAGGCCACGATGGTGGCCAGGCTAAAGAGGTCTGAGCGGCGCAAGGCGTTATACAGGGGGCGCATCAGCGTTGAGCGCAGGCTTGCGCTTTTAATCATGGCGGTTGACCAGTCCAACAGGATTGGCCTGTCGTCGGGCATACGCAATATATTGGCGCGTCGGAAGTCACCATGACAGATTCCCATGCCGTGTAGTTGGCGCAAGAGCTTCACTAGGGCGTGGAAGAAGTCCGGGCCAGGGCTTTTGTCTGCACTGTAGCGTTCTTTCTTGCGCAGGTTTTTGCCCTCGGCAAAATATTGCATTAGCAGGCAATCTTTATTCAGCATGGCCAGCGCTTTTGGAGCCTGCTGAAAGCCTTGTTTTTCCAAATGCCGCAGCAGCCTATATTCATTTTTTATACTGAGGCGTCCCAGTATTATACGTGCCAGCCAGGGCTGACGCACAAAGCTCTTAAGCAGATATTGCTTGCCACTGACGCTGCGTAAAACATATGTATCGGAATTGCCCCAGGACGTGGCCTTGCGCAAGATTTTGGCGTTTTTCAATATTTCGTCATAGGCGGGCCATTTGCTCAGCTCATCGGGCAAGAACCCTGCTCTATTTACGCTTGCTGTATCTCTTTGCATGCAAAACCCCAAAAAACCGCATTATCAGAAGACCACAAAACTTACCATGCCTTGGTGTGTTTTAGTGTGTCTTCGTATCCAAAATTCTGCCGCCCTCTTTTATGGACGGGGGCTAATTTGCTTGAGCTACCGCCGCCTACTCTGGCTTTAAGTAACGGTGATAATATACCCTGTCACGCTCGTTAATTTCGCGCATTATCCGGCAAGGATTGCCCACCGCAACAACATTTGGGGGGATATCCCTGCTCACCACGCTTCCAGCTCCGATGACCGAGTTATCCCCTATGCTGACGCCTGGCAAGACCAGCACATTTGCGCCCAGCCAGACATGGTTTCCCAGGCGTATGGGCAGCGAGAACTGTCCGCCATGCCGGCGCAGGTCTGGGTGGCAGGGATGTCCGCTGGCGCTAAGCAGGACATTTGGCGCAATTAACACGTGTTCGCCAATCTCCACCTTGACATCATCGAGGATAATCAGGTTATAATTAGCGTAAAAGTGCTCGCCAATATAAGTATTGTAGCCATATGAGCAGTGAAACGGCGGTTCTATGTAAAAGTCATCTGGGCACTTTGCCAGCAAAGACTGCAGTATTGTTTTACGTTTTTGCCGCTCTCTAGGCCTGGAGTGGTTGAAGTCATGCAGTTTTTCCAGGCATTGCATATGTTCTTCGGCCAGCTCCTCGCTGTCCAGGTCGGTATAGAGCAGTCCGGCGGCCATACGTTGCTTTAAATTCACGTTTTTCTCCGTTTTTTGATATTCTATTACATTTCGCGTTTTTCAGCAAGAGTCAGGGCGGCCATTCTTCGGGCAAGCTTGCCTCGAAGCAACATGGAGTGGTCTGGTCTGCGAGTTGTAATTTTATTTTCCATGCATGCAAAGCCTGCCTGGGCCATTGCAGTATCTTCTCATCCTCAGTGCTTAGCTTACCCTGTGCGAAGCGCAGAAAGCAGCCTTCATCCAGGCCATAGAGCTTGTCACCCAGCACTGGATACCCCAGACTGCAGAGAGTGGCTCTTATCTGATGCGTTCTTCCGCTATGCAGAATCGCCTGCAAATCACTGACATCGCGTTCGGCATCATAGTCTAAGCATTGCAGGCTGGTATGCACCCACTTAGCATTTTCTTCCGGTTTGCCTTGTTTGCATGCTACGAAGCGCATTTTTTTGCGCACGCTGCTATGCGTATCGGACAGGAGCCAGCCCTGCGCTTCCAGGCTTGACGGAAAGCAACCATGCACCAAGACACGATATACCCTTAAAGTATCCGGCTTTTGCAGAGCCTCGCCGATCAATCTGGCGCAGGCTTTATTCTTTGCCACTATCAGCAGGCCTGAGCTTTCTCTGTCCAGGCGGTTACAAATATATGGTTTTGGCATTTTTTTTATCTGCTTCAGCCATGCCCAGAGCGTGTGATTAAAGAATGCTCCGCTTGGATGGCAAGGCAGGTTTGCCGGTTTATGTAGCACCAGCAGGCGTTCATCATCGAAAAGCTGCTCCAATTTCCAGGACACCGCAGGTTCGGGCAATGTTCGCGGCATGAACTCGATCTGGTCTCCGGGTCGAAGCCACTGTTCTGCTTTGGCAGGGCTGCCATTAATTAGCAAGCGCTCCAGTTTTAGCTGCTCATGCCAGCCGGCCGGATCCAGATAGCTGAAGCGTTGCGACAGGTAGTGCAGCAGCAAGACCGGCTCAGCAGCAGAAAACTGGCTGGCTATAACACGTTTTATGGCAGGGAAAGGAAGCATAAAAAGAAAGAATTAGATTAGACCCAGTCTAAAAGTAAAGCTCAAAAAGCTTGCTGTGTCTTCGTCAAAAATTAGAATTTCTTTCAAAAAATGCATTTTTCATATGAATTCATCGAGTTTTTTTGTTTTATCCGGTTCCCTTTTCCCAACAAACCAAAACGGGCAGGCGCCGCATAAGCCCTTAGTGTGCCTTCGTGTCCCTTTGTGTCTCTTCGTGTCCTCCCTCTTCGTGTGCCTTTTGTGTTTTTTGTGGTTCAAGGGCTGTTTTGCACGGGTTCTAGTTTATGGCGCTCTGAATGCCAGTATGTACTCTTGGTTCCCCTTAGGTCCTTTGATAGGCGAAGGTATACAGGCCAGGCTGGACCAGCCCAGCTCCTGTTCGGCAAAGCGGGCGATTTTTTCAACACAGGCCAGCTGCACTGCCGGGTCGCGCACCACTCCACCGGCGGACACCTGCTGGCGTTCGGCCTCAAACTGTGGTTTCACCAGGACAAAAATCCAGGCATGCTCGGCGAGCAAGTCTTTGCATGGCGGCAGCACCTTAGTCAATGAAATAAAAGACACATCAGCGCTAAGCACGCCAATGCGGTCTGGTATTATGTCGGCGTTCAAATTTCTGGCATTGCAGCGTTCCAGCACGATCACGCGCGGGTCTAGTCGCAACTTGTCATGCAGCTGACCATAGCCCACATCGACGGCGTATACCTTTTCGACGCCCTGTTCGAGCAGCACTTCGCAGAAGCCGCCGGTGGAGGCCCCCAGGTCCAGGGCGCAAAGCCCTTGCAGGTCCGGTTTAGTTTTTTCCAGGGCGGCGAGCAGCTTAAATGCGCCTCGACTCACATAGCGCCGTCCCTCATCGAGCTGCAATTCGCAGCCTTCGGGCAGCAGCTGACCTGGCTTTTGCACGACATGATCGCTGCCCACGCGCAGTTTTCCAGCCATAATCAGTCGCTGCGCCTGGCTGCGCGACTCACAGAGGCCCTGCGCCAGCATCAATTGGTCTGCGCGTATTTTTGCCATTAGCACAGCTCCAGTGCGTTTGCGTTTTGCATAATTCGGCGGAGTTGCGCGTCACTCAGCTTTAGTCGGTACTGCAGTCGTTTCATTTCATCTCCGGGGTCAAAAAGCGGATAGTCGCTGCCGAACAAGAGCAGTTCCCTGGGCCATTTCCGGAAAATTTCCTCGAGCAGGCTTTGGCCTATAGTGAATAGGCTACTCGAGCAGTCCAGGTAGATCTCCAATCCTGTAAAGGCCTGCAAGACATACTGCCAATGCCTATAGCCGCCAAAGTGGGCTGCGATGATCTTCAGATTCGGAAATAGTCTTTTGATATAGGCCAGCTTAAATGGGCAGCTAGGATTCTGCTCCGGCGGCAGCAGGTCTCCCACATGTACCATCAAGGTAAAGTTATCCTGCATAGCCTCGAAGCAGGGCAGTAGAGCAGGAGCGTCTAGGCGGAACCCCTGAAAGTCGGGATGTATCTTTATGCCCTTGATACCCTTGCGCTGCAGCAACTCCAGCTCTTCAGCCATGTTTTTATAGTCTGGATGCAGTGTGCCGAAGGGGATCAAGCCGGGCGTTTTTTGCAGTGACAGTGCCCAGCGGTTGGCAGGTATGACTTGTGCCGCGCTAGTGGCGGCGCAATGTATGCAGGCCCGGTCTATGCCGGCCTGAGCCAGACGCGGCAGCAGGTCTGAAAGCTCGCCAGTGCCAAGCGGCGGTATGTGGTAATGATGTTCGAGCTGACGCAGCACCTTGGCGGCAATCTTGGGGTGAAAAGCGTGCGTATGAACATCAAAATTAGGCAAAGTGGACATGAAAAACTTTCGAAATAATAAAACCGGAGCCGCATAGACTTGAGGCGCAACTTGAATAATATAACTGTTGACCGAGTAAATACGTACAATGCGCAGCGTCTTGCGGGCAACTGCGTTTAATTCGACAACTTAAACCCCGGCCTAAAAGTAAAAACTCAAAAAACTTCGTGTGTCTTCGTGTGTCTTCGTGTTCAAATTTCTGCCGGACCAGCTTTTTGGGCGGGTCTAAAACGGGGCAATTTGGCCTCAGCCGGTTATATTAACTGTTGGGTCTGTTTAGGGCCAGTTTGTAATCTTTTAAACAAGACAAGGACATTGCAGATGTTTACTCCGGTAAAAGTATTGACGGTGGCGGGTTCGGACTGCAGCGGCGGCGCCGGCATTCAGGCTGATTTAAAGACTTTCCAGGAACGTGACGTCTATGGCATGACTGTGCTCACTGTGCTGGTGGCCATGCGTCCTGAAGACTGGCAACATCTGGTAAGCCCTGTTGACCTGGAAACCATCAAGCGCCAGTTTCGCACCATACTGCCGGGCATAGGCGTGGCGGCGGCCAAGACCGGCATGCTGCCTACTGTGGAAATCATTAAGACCGTGGGGCAGTTGTTTGCCGAGGCAAAAGTGCAGCACCTGGTGGTGGACCCGGTGATGGTCTGCAAAGGCACCAGTGAAGCGCTTTTTCCGGAAAACACCCAGGCCATGCTGGACTACCTGCTGCCCATAGCCGAAGTGGTAACCCCCAATTCCTTCGAGGCGGCGCAGCTGGCCGGCATGGATGAGATCAAAAACAAGGCCGAGGCCGAAAAAGCGGCAAAGCGCATACACAAGAGCGGCTGCAAAAACGTCATCATCAAAATGGCCAGAGTGCTGCCCGGTAAAACCGCAGACCTGCTTTTTGACGGCAAAGAATGCCTGTGGCTCGAAAACGAGCGCATCAACACCGAATGGACGCATGGCGCGGGCTGCTCGTTCTCAGCCTGCATCGCGGCGGAGCTGGGCAAAGGCAGCACGGTAAAAGAAGCCTGGAAATGCGCCCATGACTTCGTGCGAGCCGCCTTGAAAGCATCGTTTCCGCTCAATCAACATATTGGGCCGCTCTACCACAAGGCAATGGCAAAAAATGCCTGAAAATCAAGCAGAACCAGAAGAATCTCTTGAAGAGCACTTTTTCCTGCCCGCCGACGAAGAACAGGTGCGCCGCGAAAGAGAGAAGGCCCGGCAATTGCGCGCCTCGCAATGGTGGAAGAATCTGCGCGGACAGGGGCTTTGCTACTATTGCCAGAAACGGCTGCCCCCTAAAGAGCTTTGCATGGACCACTTGGTGCCAGTCATACGCGGCGGCAAAAGCCGCAAGGGCAATATAGTGGCCTGCTGCAAAGACTGCAACAATAAAAAAAGTCACTTGCTCCCAGTGGAATGGCAGGAGTATCTGCAGCAGCTTAAGGAAAGAGCCAAATAAGTCCAGGGATTTGGACACGAAGACACACGAAGTCACACAAAGGCGTACCAAGTTTTTCAAGCTGGGCATAATCGCCGCCCTGGTTGACAGTAAAGATGCGCGAAAGTACTGGTCTGTAATGAAAGCCCGTTTAAAACAAGGCGCCTCTCAGTTGACTACAAAATGTAGTCAACTGAAATTGAGAGCTGCTGACGGCAAAGGTATGTTACCGACATTGTGACTTCGTGTTCTTCGTGTCCGAAAAAACGTCGATTACTTTATGTATGCTATATTATACCGCTGGTTCCTTATCTATTTCCAGCACAACTCACAAATCGAAAGGATTTTACTAATGCAGAATTTAAAAGTAGCAGTTATTGGCCTAGACACCAGCCACAGCGTGGAGTTGCCGCGCCTGTGCATGGCAGCGGACCTGCCTGCCGATAAAAAAGTGGATGGGCTTACTATTACTGCCTGTCAACGCTTTGAAACCCCATTTCAGAACAAGGAGGGTCTGGACAAGCGTCAAGAGCAGCTCGAGGCCTGGGGCATCAAAGTGACCGAGTGCTTCGATGAGGCCATAGCCGACTGCGACGCGGTGATGATCGAAATCAACGACCCCGCCCTGCACTTGCCATACTTCGAGAAAGTGGCGCCGCTGGGCAAGCCTATTTTTCTGGACAAGCCCCTGGCCGGCAGCCTGCAAGAAGGCCGCAAGATATTGGAGCTGGCCAAAAAATATAATGCCAGGGTCTTCTCCTGCTCGAGCCTGCCCCTAACTCCAACCATAGCTGTCGCCATTGACAAACTCGAGGGCGAAGAAGTCAAGCTGGGACAGACCTTTGGAGCCTTGGGCACTGCACCGGCCGGCGAATCGCTAATCTGGTACGGAGTGCACAGCTTTGAAATGCTGCAGAGACTTATGGGCTGCGGAGCGGAAAAGGTGTTCGCAGTAGAGAATGAAGTTAGCGTAACTACAAACGTAGTATACCCCGAAGGAAGACGCGGACTGATAGAGTCGATCAGAGGCATGTGGAGCTATGGCGGACGCGTGCAAAGCCAGAAAAAAGCGGAGTTCTTCCATGTCGATAACAGCCGGCTATATTTCTATCTTCTAAGCTGCATACGCGACTTCTTCCACGGCGGGCCAGCCCCCATAGCAATGGAGCAGACCTTCGAGGGACAAGCCATGATGTGCGCCGCCCTGGAATCGCTGAAAACCGGCACCTGGGCCGAGGTCGAAAAACTCTAAATATCCCGTATTTTTCCGGCGGCGTCCGGGTTCGACAAAACCCGCTCAGCCCGGACGCCGCAGCCTGTTTACTTTCAGACCATTTTCAGGAAGGGGGCTGCCACGTGAGTGTTTTGCAAAAACAATTGTTTGAACTGGTTACTCGGGCGGCCACTGATCTGCCTGAGGACATAGAAACGGCTATCCGCAAGGCGCGAGACCTTGAACAGCCCGGCTCCAGCAGCCGGGCGGCTTTGGAAACCATCTTGCAGAACGCGGCTCTGGCGCGGCAAAACAAGAGGCCTATCTGCCAGGATACCGGAATGCTCAACTTCTTTGTCGAAGCCGCGCCGGCATTAGACTATTTTGAATTCAAGCAGGCCGCCGAAAGCGCCATCGTCAAAGCCACCGAACTGGGAATATTGCGCCAAAACTGCGTGGAGACACTGTCGGGCCAAAACACCGGCAACAACCTGGGCTATGGCTGCCCGAATATCCATTGGCAGGCGCAAAAAACAGGTAAAAGCCGGGTGTCGCTCATGCTTAAAGGCGGCGGCTGTGAAAATGTCGGCATCCAATACAGCTTGCCGGACAGTCAATTGGGAGCCGGACGCGACCTGGAAGGAGTGCGGCGCTGCGTGCTGGACGCGGTCTGGCAGGCTCAGGGAAAAGGCTGTGCGCCAGGCCTGCTGGCAGTCTGCATAGGAGCAGACCGCAATGGCGGCTACGAGGAAGGTAAAAAGCTACTCTTGCGCAAAATCGGAGAACGCAGCGAGCAGCCCGAATTGGCCGCCCTGGAACTGCGCTTGCTCGAGGAATGCAATGCGCTGGGTATAGGCTGCATGGGCTTTGGCGGCAAAACCAGTGTGCTCGAGGTCTTTCTAGGGGCGCGCTGCCGCCTGCCGGCCTCCTACTTTGTCACCGTAACCTATATGTGCTGGTGCTGCCGCCGACACAGCATCGAAATTGAAGCCTAACAACTGCAGCCTCCCCGCCCAGCGCTCTTGCCCTAAAGAAACATAGCCAGTTAATATCTTTCATAAAGGTTCAAAATGTCAACTTCTCAGTTCTCTCCAAAAGCGCAGCATTTATTTTTCGGTTTTTGCTTGCTTGTCTGCCTGCATATGCTTGCAGCCGATGCTTATTTTTGGCGTTGCGAATTTAGTTCTTTTTCGGAGCAGGACTGGCAATGGCAGAACTGCGAGCCTCAACTTGCCGAAGGTGCCCTGCGCCTCTCCACCCTGCCTGAGTCCAGAGGCAATATTTCTCAGTTCAGCCTGGCCTTGCCGGCTTTCAAACAGGCCTGCTATCTTCAGGTACTGATGGGGCAGAACGAGGACGTAGACGCCGAGGTCACCGTGCTGATCGGCTCCGGCAGCAGTGCTTATGGGGCACCCTTGTTTCCTGGCTGGAATACTTTTCTGCTGCCCGAGGGCGGCTCTTCGGAGCGCAGCCTGACTTTTAGGCAAAAAGGCAAAGGCAAGCAGGTAGGCCCCTGGGTAGACTATGTCGAAGCCAGGCTGACGACAAGTATACAAGAGGGGCTTTATGCCGAGGCCGAACAAAAACAGCCCGGCGAAATGCTGCAACTCGATGACAAACTGCGCTTTATTTTCAAGGCCACAAGCGCACTGGGAGAAAACGAGGTGGACCTGGACTGCTATCTGCTGCCCAACCTGGTGGAATTCCGCTGGCAAGACGAACCGAGCCTCAAGCTCAACGACAAGGGCCTGAGGGGCGACCAGCAAGCCGGCGACCTGCTATATTCCGCCACAGCTCTTATTGACAGCGCCGCTTACAATGTGCCCCTGTCCGCGAAGGCCAGCCTGCTTTCAGCAGTCAAAGTACACGGCACCAGCTATTACTATACCCTGCCCTACCGACTGGACATACAGACTGAACATCAAATCCCGCAGGCACTTAGCGAGGCTGGCAACATACAAACCAGGAAAGACCGGCAGCTATGGTATGACTATACCCAGGGAGAAAACCTGGCGCTGGGGAAAAAATTGCAGCTGGTGCCCGCCCCGGACTATCGCCTCACTAAAGACGAAAACGACATATACGATCTCTGTGACGGCAAACTCACCAAGCGCAAGGATGACAAGGTCTGGTTTGATCGTCAAAGCGTAGGCTGGTACAGCGGCAACGGGGTGGCATATCTGAAGCTGGACCTGGGTGAAAGCCAGAAGCTGGACCGCCTGGTTATCCGCTGCTTGGGCGGCACGGTGGGCAACTTTCAGTTTCCGCGCTCCTTCAGCGCCTATGTCTCCCAAGACGGGCAGAACTATCACTTGGCCCGCAACTTATTGAAGCTCATGCCTGGGGAAAGCGATCAAAGTGATTTTATCAATTCCTACTATATTGAAGAGCAGGCCAGCCAGTATGCCACTAGGATGTATCCCTTCCAGCTGCATATCAATGCCGAGGCGCGCTATGTCTTGCTGAAAATCGAGGGAACCAGCGGCAGTATCTTCAGTGATGAACTGGCTCTGCTGAAGGCAGAAAAAGAAACCGCCGACTTCAACGCGGCATATGCCAACCCGTCAGAAACTATAGCTCTGGAAGGACTGCTGGTGCACCCCAGGCTGGGAACCCTGGATATAATCTATGACGTCCTGGCTCCGCAAAATTTCGAGATCAATGACCTGCGCAGTGAAAATGAAAAAACTGAAAAGGCGGTATTCTTGCTGGACCTGCCTGAGGGCATAGTGCTGGCCGGAGATGAGTGTCCCTGGGAACCGCTGCAGCTGGAGGCTAAAAAATATAGACGCTATAGCCTGGATATAACTGAAAGAAATAACAAGCTGAGCCTGCCCACGGTCTTTCTGAAAATCGAGAAAGAACTCAGCCCCGGTCTCTCGGCTTACTGTATGGCGCGCAGCGCCGGCAAAGACCAGTTCCGCTACACCCTGCCCATACAGACGGCTAGCTTGCCGCAGATACCACGCTTCGAGCGGCTGCAGGTGAGCCTCTCCTGGATGTCAGAGGGCGCCGGCATGAACTGGCCGGATTTCTTGAGCCATTGGCCGAAGT
>JAAZIY010000218.1 GCA_012800625.1 Lentisphaerota bacterium | reverse complement strand
TCGGGTATGACCTCATACAGCGGACCGCCGGGCAGGTCGCGCAAAAGCCCCTGAAAACGTCCGAAGGCCTTGGCGGCCTCGTAGGCCTGCTGCGGCGAGCTGACAAAGTCAATGGTCTGCGCGCGCTCGACAAAGATATAGGCGCGCCAGTAATTGCCCTCCTCGTCTATATGATAAGGCATGTCATCGAGAGTGCGCACAACATTAAGGGTCTCGCGCTCCGGGTTGCTGCCGGGTATGCCCTCCAGCTTCCGGCGCAGATGCTCAGTCACACGCTCGATGTTTTCCATCATCTTGGGCACATTGGGAAAAATCTTGTCGTTGATGCGCTGCGCGATATAGTGGACGATTTCGCCCTCCGCGTCAATTTTCAGCCTGTAGGTGTCATTGATGTGTCCGGACCCCCAGGGTTCGGCTGAGACCAGCTCGCCGTTAAACTGGAAAAAAGGTGCGATTTTACTCAAATCATGCTTCAAACTCTCATTCATCTAGGTCTCCTGGGCCTTGGGGCAACAAGCACTCATGTTTTTACAAATCCGGGCATACCGGCAGGGTTCAGCTCCACAACCGCGGCGGATATACGCCTTTTTGCGTAAGTGCGGCGATCCGGTTCACGACGACGTCTCTATCCTGGGCATAAGTCATGCCGAACCAGTGTTCCGGCGTATTCAAGACTTTCGTTCGGCAGTGGCCGGCCTTGATCAGGCTGTCCACCACGCTGGGTATATAGAACTCGCTTTTCTCTTCTTCTCCCCGGCTCTCCAGAAACTGTTTAAACAGCGGCTCCATTTTGCTGAAGATACTGTCCGAAAAGCCCCAGAGGTTTAACGAGGCAGGTTCTTCACCGCTGAGCGGCTGCCAATTGCCGCTTTCATCCTTGTAGCGCGCGCCCTCCGCGACAGGCTCGATGCTAGTGCGCTCCGCCACGTCTTGCAGCAGGCCCTGCGCGTCCACCCGGCATATGCCTCTTGAGACCGTGCCGTGTTCGGAGAGCGTATTGGCCAGGCGGTATGCCACCATGGCATAGCTGTCATCACTGCACTGCGGCGAGGAGAGAAACCCGGACAGGATGGCATAAGATTGCGCGCCGTAGAAATCGTCGGCATTAATAACCGCAAAGCTGCCCTTAAGGACTTGCCGGGCACTCCAGATAGCATGTCCGGTACCCCAGGGTTTTTGCCGTGTCGGCGGGCAAACAAAGGGGGCGGGCAAATCATGCAGCTGCTGCCAGACATAGTCGACCTGCATCCTGCCCTCCAGTTTGCCGGCAAAGTGCTGCCGCAAAGGCTCCTCAAGCTCTTCACGGATAACGAAAACCACCTTGTTAAAACCGGCGCGCCAGGCGTCAAAAACCGAGTAGTCCAGCACAAATTCACCATTTGGGCCTACCGGGTCCATCTGTTTAATGCCGCCATAACGGCTGCCCATGCCGGCGGCCAAGACCAAAAAACTGGGGGAGCGCATGAGGATTCCTTCATTCTACTGAATAATTGCAGGGAAGACATAATGTAATACAAATACATGAAAATACAGCTCGAAAGCAAAAAAAGCCCCTGACCCCCTCAAACAGCGGATCCGCCTTGCCCTATCTGAGCGGACCGCATCCAAAAAGCCGTTAAACCACTAAGACACACCAAGACGGTTGAACAGAGAAAAGCAAGCCCTTTTTCCATATAGCCAACGGCATGATTAATAATTACGGACAAAAAAAATGTCCTACGATTTATGTGGAAAATGACTATTATCAAACTATTGCTGGGAGATTTTATTTGCAATTTTGTCAGTTAAGACATATAGTGTGAAGGTGTGCGATTTTCTGCATTGCCTAGCGCTGTCTGACAGTCTGGATGTCGCCTAAAAGACCCTCCCAAGGAATCTTGATTTATTTCTGCGAATTGTTTTTCTCTGCCCAGCAAGGCAACACTTTTTAGCTTATGTCCATCCTAGTTGAAAAAGTCCAAAAACGCAAGTACACTGGAAGACAGATCATTGCCGAGCTGAGCAGCTATATCCGCGAAAACGAGCATGCTGCCGGCATACGTCTGCCCACTGACGAGCAGCTTGCCCGGCGTTACGGCGTCTCACTGAAGACCGTGCAGCGCGCCATGTCGGTGCTCACAGAACGCGGGCTGGTACTGCGGCGGCGTGGCCAGGGAACATACTGCTGCGAAGCACAAAAAAAACAAAAAAAACAAAAAATAGGGCTTTTTCTTTGGCAACGCAATCACTTGGACCCCTACCCGGATTTGAGCCATACCCTCTTTGATGCGCTGACTGTCGAGATGACCAACAGCTTGGAGGCAGCCAACTTTGACTGCAGCCTGATACTGGAGGATACGGAAAACAAAGCCAAACTGAGGCTTTTCAAAACTGACCTGGCGCAGTTTGACCTTGTTATAGCTGCCGCCGGAGTGCTGGAGACCGCCGAGGCATATCTGCGGAATTCGCCGACGCCGGTGATACTGATAAATGACGACGTTGTTCACCCCGGCCCCTGGCATCAGGTGGTTTACGACTATAGCCCCGGGTTCGAGGCCGCGCTGAGACATTTCATGAAACAAGGCAAGCGCCGCTTCTTTGTCAGCGCCTTGTATAAAGCCGATGTCTCCAGACGGCGCCTGGAAGCCTTGCGAGAGGTGGCGCGGCGGCTGGGTCTGGACGATCAGGCCCTGCTCGTCTACGAGGGGGCAAGCGAGTTGGTCTCCACTCTCCTGGCTGGGCGAAAATGTGCCGAGCATTACTGCCGAGAGCGGCTTTACCATTACCCGGTGATCAGCACTAGCGACTACATCACCTACGGTTTCCTCAGCCATACCAAAGAACAGGGACTGCAGGCCGGACGCGACTTCCAGCTCATCAGCTATGACAATTTGGAGGGCGAGCTTGAAAAAAACAGCTTGAAGCTGGATTTTAGCGCCATTAGCCATCCTTTGCGAGAGGCCAGGCTTGCCCTCGTGAAAATGGCCGAGGAGCTGACCGACAAACAGAAAAAAACGGAACCCTACTACCGGGTTTACATGGTGCCAGCCAAAAATCTGGTGCTGAGAAGTTCGAGTTGAAAAAAATAAGCTGGCGTCTCAAAGTTGGGACCTGAGCATAAAAAGTCTTCAATGACTTGAAAAAAACACAAGAGCTTGTCTTTTATTAGTTAAACCAAAAATTGATAAAAGAAGGAGCAAGCTCTTGTGAAAATTG
>JAAZIY010000217.1 GCA_012800625.1 Lentisphaerota bacterium | reverse complement strand
CCGAGCTTACCCTGGGTAAAAGCCCCCCCGAATCCGGCGCCCTGTAGGGGCGCCACAAACGGCTACTCGGCGTTACGCCCCCTTTTGGACGCAGTCAAGCCAGACAGAAGCGGCTTAACCAGGGGGAGAGGCTGCATGTTTTCTTTTTGGTGTTTTTCGTTCTTAGCACCTTGACTTTTGAAAGGACTCCTATACATGGAAATAACTTGGCAAGTCTTTTTTATGACCATGGGTATTACCTTGTTTGCCGGCATGTCAACCGGTCTTGGTGGCCTCGTAGTTTTCTTTACCAACAAAGACCAGCACTCCGGACGATTCCTTTCCACCTCGCTAGGCTTCTCTGCCGGTGTGATGATTTACATCTCCCTGGTAGAGATGATGCAGTTGGCGCGTGTGCATTTGGGAGCCAGTTACGGCCCTATCAAGGGGGGCTTGCTGGCACTGCTCTGGTTCGCCGCCGGACTGGGCATGGCATGCCTTATTGACCAACTCGTGCCGGAGACAGAAAACCCGCACCACGTGCGCAGCAGTCAAGACCTGGACGACGCCGAGCATGCCAGCGCCGAAGAACGCGAAAAATTCGGACGCGCCGGCACTATCTTCGCCCTGGCCATCGCCATACACAACTTCCCCGAAGGACTGGCCACGTTGGCCGGCGGCCTGGTGGACTTCAAGGTCGGCATAGGCATAGCCGTGGCCATTGCATTGCATAATATCCCGGAAGGCATGGCCGTGGCTGTGCCCATACTATATGCCAGTGGCAGCAGGAAAAAAGCCTTTACCTACGCACTATTGTCTGGGCTGGCCGAACCGGCAGGAGCATTAGTCGGACTGATTGTGCTGCGCCCCATACTCACACCGGAACTGCTGCATTCGCTCTTCGCCCTGGTGGCCGGAATTATGATATATATTTCCTTCGACGAATTGTTGCCCATGGCTGAAAAATACGGCGAACACCACATCGCCCTGGCTGGACTGCTCGCAGGTATGCTCTTTATCGGAGCAGGACTGGAATTTCTCTGAAATAAACCAGACAAAGCCAACACCAACTTTTGACCTGAGCCGCCTTCGTGTGCCTTGATGCCCCCCCCTCCCCAAAAAAAATATGCGAGACGGCTTGACTTTTGGAAAACACGCATTATCATATAGTAAGTTTGACGACCAACTTTGTGGTTTGTCTTAAGTTTGACGACCAACCCAGATTTTTATTTTTTGTTTTTTTTATGAATCGTTCTACGATCAAGGATGTCGCTTCCCTTGCTGGTGTTTCCGACACCACGGTTTCTTTGGCTTTTCAGTCTGGTTCGCGCATCAGTTCTGCGACTCGCGAGCGTGTTTTAAGCGCTGCCGCGCAGTTGTCCTACACGCCGAATTTGGCTGCCAAGCATTTGCGCAACGGCAGTTCCAACACTCTGGGATTTCTGGTCAACGACATTACGAATCCCTTTTACTCGCGCATGTTCCGCAAGCTAGAGGGTTTGGCCTTGCATCATGGTTACACTTTGCTGTTTGTGGGCAGCAACTGGTCTCTTGAAAAGGAGCAGTATCTCTTCGAGCAGCTCATTCAGATGCGGGTCTGCGGTGTTCTGATGTGTCTTTGCGAAAAGTCGTCACAGGTTTTGCAGCCTTTGACGCGCCACCGCATACCCTACATTGCGGTGGACTCCCACCCCGACTGGTATGCCGGGGCCTATGTCGGCAACGACTTCCGCATGGCCGGCGAGCTTGCCGCCAGGCATCTCTACGAGCAGGGCTGCCGACGCCTGGCCTATTTCAGCGCCGACCGCAGCCTGAGCTACCTAAGCCCATTTGTGAAAATGCGGGAGCATTTCCTGGCCAGTCTGCAAGAGCTGGGTCTGGCGGAACGGCAGGTGGACCTGGTCGAGGCCGGCCTCAGCATCGAGGCTGGCAGGCTGGCCTTCAAACAGGCCGCCGCCAAAGGCAGGCGCTATGACGGCGTCTTCTGTGCCAACGACCTCTGCGCCATGGGCGTTATGGAGGCCGCCGAAGAACTGGGGCAAAGCCCGGGGAAGCAGATCGCCATCGTCGGCATAGACGACATGGAGGTGTCCAGCTTCGCCCGGGTCTCATTAAGCAGCATACGCCAGCCCTATGAGCAGATCGCCGAAAAAGCCATGCGCGAGCTTTTGCGCGCTATTCAATCCAAGACCATGCCTAAAATACAGCTCTGCCTGCCGGCGGAACTGGTGGTGAGAAACTCGTCACAACTCGCAAACAGGAGGAAAACCGTCAATGCTTGATCAATGTCAGATACCCCTCGAGGAATTTCAGCGGCGCATACAGCTTACACAGGAAGCCATGCGCGGCGAGGAGCTGGACCTGCTGCTCGCCTTTTCAACCGAGTCGGAACCGGCCTACGTGCGCTACTATTCAGACTACTGGCCCAGCTTCGAAACCGCCGCCGTGCTTATCCCGGCGCAAGGCGAGCCAGTCCTGCTTATCGGCCCGGAAAGCCTGAACTTCGGCAAGGCGCGCAGTAAAATAGACAAAGTAGTGCAGCTTATGGACTTCCGCGAGTCCTCGCAGCCGGACTACCCCGGCTCCAAACTGCCTACCTGGCAGGAGATCATGGACGAATACAAGCCTAAACGCCTGGGCATAGCCGGCTGGCATATGTTCCCGCACACCATCATGGAAGACCTGCGCCAAGCAGTCAAAAACTGCGATATCCTTAATGCCGACGCCGTCGTGCGCGGCGTCTGTATGCAGAAGAGCGAAAATGAACTTGACTGCCTGCGCCAGGCCGCCAAGATATCCGAACTGGGCTTTCAGGCGGTGCTGGAGAATATCAGGCCGGGCATGACCGAGGTGCAGCTGGCCGGACTGGCCACCGCCGCCATGCTGGCCAACGGCGCCGAAGCCACCGGCTATCCGGTCTGGTGCTGCAGCGGGCCAAACTCGATACAGGCAATCAGCAGGCCAACCCTGAGAAAGGTGCGGCGCGGCGAAATCATCCATTTTAGCGTCGGCGCCAAGGTGGCCGGATACAGTGCCAGCATTGGCAGACCCGTGGTGCTGGGAAAATGCCCCGAAGAGACACGCAAATTCATGCAGGTCGGACTGGACGCCATGCTCATCACCATTGACAATATGCGCGCCGGCACGGCGGCCGCCGATGTGGCGAAAAAAACGCATGGTTACATACGCGAGCAGGGATATGGACACACCATACTCTATGGCCCGGCGCATGGCTGCGGCCAAATGGAGTGCGAGTTCCCCTTCCTGGAGACTTCCTCGCAGTATGAACTCAAGCAAAACATGGTCTTTATGGTCGATGTCTTCCTGGCCGAAAAAGACATGGGCTTCCGCTGGGAGGACGGTGTCATCGTCAGAGAGGGCGCCGCCGAGGAACTCTCCTCCTACAAGCGACAGCTGAACATACTCGAGGTCTAAGCACGGGCGACCGGGCAGTTTGAAAGGAGCTTCGACATGGTCATCGACATACACGGTCACCTGGGCAACATCAACCAGGCCCCTTTCTGGGCCGCTGACGCCGCCGTCCTCGATGCATACTGCCTCAAGGCAGGCGTAGACCGGCTCTGCGTATCCTCAGCCAAATCGATCATGTACGATGCCCGGGAAGGCAACCGGGAGCTGGCCCTGGCCCTGAGAAGCAGTGAACGCCTGCTGGGCTACGTTACCGTCAACCCGGTGTTCCCCGAGTCCGCCGCGGACCTGGCTCTGCTGCGGGAAGAGCCGGGCTTCATCGGCGTCAAGGTCCATCCCGACTACCACGGCTACGATTTGGCCTCGCCCAGCATCATCGCATTTCTTGACCAGATCGCCGAGAACTGCGCCCTGATGCTCTTCCACGTCTCCTGCATGCCCGGCACCGGCTTCGCCGAGGCGCGGCGGGTGGCCGAGTTCGCGGCCAGACATCCGGAAACCAATTTCGTCCTGGCTCACATGGCCGGCGTCTTCCAAAACGCCAACTACCCCTACTTCCCGAATCTGCAGGGCTGCGAAAATGTCGCCGCCATGAAACTGGACAATGTCTACATCGACACGGCGCATTACCTCATGTATGTGTATCCCGGTGTCATGCAAAGAATGCTTGAAATTGTCGGAGCCGATCATATCGTCTTCGGCAGCGACGCCCCGCTGCAAGGCCCAATGCAGATGCGCTTCGCCATCGAGGTGATCCGGGAACTGACGGCCTCCCCGGAGGACAAGGACAAGATACTGGGCGGCAATGCTAAAAAACTGCTGCGCTTGAAATAAAAATGCCTTTCGACAAAAACGATAACTGATAAAAGAACTTGGAGGAGTAGAAATGACAAATATCGTCCCCGCAGTAATCAAAAACCTGGAGCGGCTGGACCTGGATATCGCCCTGGAAAAGCTTTTTATCAAGCGTAACGCATTGATAAAAAACCGCAAGACCGACTATCTTGCCTCCTATGCCCCGCGCCCGCAGGACTATGTCGAGGACGACCCTCTTATCGGCGAGCTAGACCATGACTGGTATGCGCAGATACAAGAAGAAAACGCGGCGGTAGACCGCGAGTTGCTCAAGGCTCTGGGTGCCTTGCCGGCGGCTGACACGCGGGGCGCACCGCCTCTGGGCAAGGAGCAGGTCTGGGTCTGGGGCGGACCCACACCAAGCTGGGGCGGCTCCATGGCCGACGACACCCTGCTGCGCGGCGCGGCCTACTTCAACGCCGAAAACGCCGTCTACGTCTACGGTCCTACCACTGACAAGATGATGCGCCTGCACGCCGGCTTCAAGAAGCTGGTCTGTCAGATCAACTCCAACTGCCGCAGTCCCGGGGCCTTGGCCAACAGCGAGGAGGAGAACGCCGAGCTGCTTAGCCGCCTGTCGCTACAGTATCCCAACATAGTCGGCGCCATGTGTGACGACTACAGCACCAGCTTCACCAACCTGCTTTTGCCCGAGCGTTTCGAGAAGATGTACCGCGCCCTTAAGAAGCACAACGAGGCCTTGCGTCTTTACGGCGTGAT
>JAAZIY010000216.1 GCA_012800625.1 Lentisphaerota bacterium | reverse complement strand
GCCTCCTCGTGTCCTCCCCCTCCCCCGCCTCCTCGTGTCCTCCCCCCCTACTCCCCTACCCCTTCGTGGCCCTTAGTGGTCTCCAGCCGGCGAACATTTGCACAGCGGCCTCTGGCCCTTCGCTACCGGCCTGATAATATTGCAATGCACAGGGGCAGTCGTATTGTTTTAGGCTATCGCTTTTTTGCCATGCCTGCAATACCGGTGTCAGCAATTTCCATGCTTCGGCTATCACGTCACTACGAATAAACAAGGTTTGGTCTCCCAGCATGCAGTCCAGTAGCAGTCTTTCATATGCGTCTGGTATCTGTGCGCCAAACTGTTTAGCATAGCTGAACTCCAGGTTCAGGCTGCCCATGCACAGCTTTGAGCCAGGTTGTTTTGCCTGTATAGCCAATGACATCCCCTCTTCCGGCTGCACATTAAGCACCAGCTGGTTCTCTTTCAGGCTGTCCATATCGAGCTGTGCGAAGATCGAATGCGGCGGCTTTTTGAAGGTAATGGCGATCTCGCTCAATTTTCTGGACAGCCGCTTACCGCTGCGCAGATAAAAGGGCACGCCTCGCCAGCGCCAGTTATCGATAAACAGCTTGGCGGCCACATAAGTCTCGGTTTTAGAGTCCGGCGGCACATTTTCCTCTTCCAGGTATGCTGGCAGGCTTAGTCCGTCTTTGCTTCCCGCTGTATATTGCGCCCGCAGCAGGTATTTATCTATTTCATTTATGGGCAAGGGTCTTATCGCCCTCATCAACTTAAGCTGTTCATCGCGCATGGCCTCCGGCTCGAACTGCGCTGGCGGCTCCATAGCCACCAGGCTAAGCATGGCCAGCATATGATTTTGAAACATATCGCGCAGCTGCCCGGCTCCGTCATAATATCCCGCTCTTTGCTCCAGGCCCACGCTTTCGGCGGCAGTGATCTGCACATGTTCGATAAAATTACTATTCCACAGCGGCTCGAAGACAATATTAGCGAAGCGCAGCATTAGTATATTCTGCACGGTCTCCTTGCCCAGGTAGTGGTCTATGCGGTAGATTTGTCTTTCATGCAGGCTTTTGTGCAGCATCCGGTCCAGGTTCTCGGCGCTTTCCAGGTCAGAGCCAAAAGGTTTTTCCAGCACCACGTGTCTCCAGGGTTTGCCGCTGTATACCTCCTGGCTCAGTCCGGAGCTATGCAGCCGCGGCACAATCTGTGCGTACAGCGTTGCCGGCGTGGCCAGATAAAACAAGTGATTAAGCTGCCGCCCTATCTGGCTTTGCAGCGCATCTATATGCTCTGCCAGGCGTTCATAGCCGGCCTGCTCGTCATAGTCAAGCTGCACATAGCTCAGCCGTCGTTGAAAAATCTCGATCTGTTCGGGCTCCTCTTCGGGCAGAAACTCCAGAAAGCCATCAAAAAACCGGCTTTGCTTCACATCACTGCGCGCGCAGCCTATTATATAGCTGTGCTCATGCAAAAGCCCGCGTCGGAAAAGCTGAAACAAGGCCGGCAGCAGCTTACGCCGAGCCAGGTCTCCCGAAGCACCGAAAACAACCAGCAAATTAGGCTGCGGACGGCTTTCAGCACAAAGCGACTGCTGCCAATAATTCTCCTGTATGGACATCTATACCTCCTTGGTTTTTGCTCAAGACCATTAAGTTAAGCCAACAGCACACATTTGCAAGAAAACCCTTAGTGTTCCTTCGTGTGTCTTCGTGTCCCCCCCCTTTTCTAGATTTGATTTAGGCCTTTTGAGGCATTAACTTATTGATTTGTCAAATGTCCTCTATTATCGATACGACTATGTCTGACAGTTCTCCTTTAGCGGTACGGGTGATCACCCTGGGTTGCGCCAAGAACCTGGTTGACGCCGAGGTCATGTGCGGCAGCCTGGCAGTCAACGGCTTTGTTCTGACCACGGACCCCGAGCTGGCCGACATCACCCTGGTCAACACTTGCAGTTTTATCAGCGACGCCCGCAAGGAGGCCGAGGAGGCCATCAAGGCGGCACTGGCCTGGAAGGCAGGCGGGCCGACCCGCAAGGTCCTGGTTTCCGGCTGTCTGCCTCAGCGCGACCCTCAGGAATGCGCCCGTCTTTATCCGGCGGTGGACCTCTTTCTTGGCCTGGACGATGTTCCCGTCATCCACAGCAAGCTTGCCGCTCTTTACAGCGAGCCGCAAAAGCCTGCCCTGCCCAGCGCCGCCCTGCCCAGCTATCTCTACAACCACGAAACCCCAAGGATTTGCGTGACACCGGAGCCTTACGCCTACATCAAAATTTCGGAGGGCTGCAATCACCGTTGCGCCTTTTGCGCCATACCCGGCATACGCGGCAAGCTGCGCAGCCGCGAACAAGACTCCATTCTTGCCGAGTGCGAGCAGCTGCTCGCCCAGGGCGTAAAAGAGATCAACTTCGTGGCTCAGGACAGCACCAGCTACGGCAAGGAGCGCGGCGACAGCCTGCTCGCGCTGCTGCGGCGCTGCGAGGAGCTGCCCGGCGACTTCTGGCTGCGCCTGCTCTACACGCACCCGCTGCACGTGAACGAGGAGCTTTTCGAGCTTATGGCGCATGGCAAACACCTGGTACCCTACTTGGACATGCCCTTGCAGCATATCAGCGACCACATACTCAGCGACATGCGCCGCGGCATGAGCAGCGCGCAGACCCGGGCCTTGCTGCAAATGCTGCGCGAAAAATATCCGCAGATCACGCTGCGCAGCACCTTCATGGTAGGCTTCCCCGGCGAAACCGAGCAGGACTTCCAGGAACTGCTCGCCTTCATCAAGGACATACGCTTCGAAAGAATGGGCGCGTTCGTCTACTCGCCGGAAAAAGGCACCCCCGCCCTGCAGCTGCCGAACAAACCAGTGAAAAGCAGCATCGCCAAAAAAAGGCACCATATCCTGCTCAAAGAGCAGCAGCGCATCTCCCTCGAAAACAATAAGCGCCTCTCAGGACAAGTCATGCGCATACTCATCGAAGGGGCCAGCAACCTGGACGAGTTCTACGGACGCAGCGTCATGGACGCCCCCGAGGTGGACCAGCTGATATATTTTACCGAGCCGGAAGAAGACTGTATCCAGGGCTATGACTTCGTTAACGTGCGCATCCGCTCCTGCACACCCTACCACCTGCGCGGCAAACTGCTACGCGAAAAAAAATAAGACGACGAGTAAGGGCGCCACTTGGTGTGTCTTCGTGTCCAAAACTCTGCTCAGGCATTTTCAGACAAACCATTATCATACGTAATTCAGGCATTAGACATGGCAAGAAGCGGCAAGCGACTCAATGTGGATGCGGAGACCCCCGGCGGCGCCCTGCGCTCCCTGGGGCTATTCTTGCTAAAAGTCATCCCTCTGCTTTTAGCCCTCGCGCTTTTGCTGGCCGCCTTCTGCTTCAGCCGCCGGCGCCTCTATTTCGACAATCCCTACTTTCAGCTCAGGCAAATTGACGTCATTGAAAGCGAGAATTATTCACGCCTGCGCGTGCAGACCATGCTCAGCGAGATGGGTATAGAGCCTGGACGGCACACGCTGCCCAGGCTTCCGCTGCACGACATACGTCAACGGCTCATGCTCGAACCCATGCTTGCCGAGGTTGAAGTGCGGCGCATCTTTCCTGACCGCCTGCAAATCCGCCTAGGCGAGCGCCGTCCAGTGGCAATTTTGCATTTTCCCAGTCACAGCATCCTGCCGCCCATGTGTCTGGACCGCCACGGCCATGTTTTGCCGGGCAATCTCTTGGGCAGCAGCCGGCGCCTGCCCATTATCAACCACATACCGCATACCCAAAACCTTAAGATCGGTGAGCGCACCGACAATCCCAGCCTGTTGGCGGTGCTGCACCTGCTCAATCAGCTCGCCACCAGGCCTGAAGGCAACAACTACGATGTCTTCCTCGTGCAAATCAACTACAATGAAAACCAGCTGGCGCTAAGACTCAACCAAAAAAGCGTTTTCCGTCAAAGCGCCCAGGTCATATTCTCGATGGACCAGATTATCCCCGGCCTGGAAAGGCTCAAGCAGATCGTACGTCTGCGCCAGCAGTCCGGTCAAACCATCAGCTTCATCGATGTCAGCTACGAAAAAAACATCCCGGTAAGACCCTAGCCCCTTAGTGTGACTTAGTGTTCCTTCGTGTCTCTTCGTGTCCTCCCCCTTCCCTGGCCAAGTAGAAACGAGCCCATGAAAGAAAACTGGGCTGCTTGGCGCCCGTAGGGCGCCGGGCAGCCCCTTAGTGTTCTTTCGTGTCTCTTCGTGTCTCTTCGTGTCCTCCCCCTTCCCCCTCCCTTTAGCGCGCTAGAAAACCATGTCTGATTTGTTCGCGCATGCCCATCAACGACAGTTATCCCGCAGCCAGCCTCTGGCTGCCCGCATGCGTCCCCGCAGTCTGGAAGAATACATTGGCCAGTCCCACATACTCG
Organism: Lentisphaerota bacterium; assembly: GCA_012800625.1. Classification (GTDB taxonomy): domain Bacteria; phylum Verrucomicrobiota; class Lentisphaeria; order Oligosphaerales; family Oligosphaeraceae; genus JAAZIY01. The sequence continues at coordinate 3,682 of JAAZIY010000216.1, read as the reverse complement.
CTCCGGGGCGTCTTTTGCGCCGCGCCATACAGGCCGACCAGCTCTCCTCGCTTATTTTTTACGGGCCGCCCGGCACCGGCAAGACCACCTTGGCCAGTGTTATTGCCAACAGCAGCCAGAGTCATTTTGTCACGCTCAACGCCGTCATGGCCGGCATCGCCGACCTGCGCCAGACCATAGACGCCGCCCAGCAGCGCGCCCGCGACTACCAGCAGCGCAGCATATTATTCATTGACGAGGTGCACCGCTGGAACAAGTCCCAGCAGGACGCCCTGCTGCCCTGGGTCGAAAACGGCACCGTCATCCTTATTGGCGCCACCACCGAAAACCCCTATTTCACCGTCAACAAGGCTTTGCTGAGCCGCAGCCGCGTCTTTCAGCTCAAAGCCTTGCAGGATGCCGAGACCGAGCAGATCATACTCCAGGCCTTGCAGGACAAGGAGCGCGGTTACGGCAAGCTCCCTGTCAAGCTGCATGACGCGGCCCTGAAACACCTGGCCAATGTCGCCAACGGCGACGCCCGGGCGGCGCTCAACGCCCTCGAGCTGGCCGTCGAAACCACAGCGCCGGAGCAAAACGGCACCATCCTCATCAGCCTGGCAGTGGCCGAGGAGTCCATCCAGAAGCGCGCCCTGCTTTACGACCGCGAGGGCGACTATCACTTCGACAGCATCAGCGCCTTTATCAAGTCCATGCGCGGCTCAGACCCGGACGCCGCGCTCTACTGGCTGGCCAAGATGGTCTACGCCGGCGAAGACCCGCGTTTTATCTTCAGGCGCATGATTATCTTTGCCAGCGAAGACATAGGCCTGGCTGACCCCCAGGCCCTGCCCCAGGTCATGTCTGCCGCCCAGGCCTTTGACCGCATCGGCCTGCCCGAAGGACACTACCCCCTGGCACAGGCCGCCCTCTACTGCGCCACCGCCCCCAAGTCCAACTCCGTCATGGGCTTTTTTGACGCCTTGAAACTGGTCGGGCAGGAACGCCAGGCCGAGGTGCCCAACCACTTGCGCGACAGCAGCCGGGACAAAGAGGGCTTCGGCCACGGCCAGGGCTACAAGTACCCGCATGCCTACCGCGAACACTGGGTGGCGCAGCAATACCTGCCCGCCAGCCTGCAGGGCAAGCTCTTCTATCAGGCCGGCGAACTGGGCTACGAGGCCGGCCTGGCCGAGGAGCTGCAGCGCAGACGTGAACTGCAATTGGCCGCACTGCAGGAAAACCAGGACCCGCCGCCGGAACTGCTCAGCTTCAGCCCGCCGGACCAGCAAAGCCAGCGCTGGCTGAGCCGCGCACTGGGCGATTACAGCGGCCAGCTGGGCAAACAACAGCAGGCACTTATGCAAAAAGCCGCCCTGCAGCGCCATTTCCTGGTGCTCGACCTCAGCGCCAAACAACCCGTATTCCTCTGGGAGGCACTGCGCCAGACCCCTGAAGGCGGCCTCTGGGCACTGCTGCCGGACCAGCGCTCCCTGGAGAGCATACAGGAGCAGGCCATGAACCTGCCCCCGCTGCGCCGACCGCAGCTCTTGCTGGGTAAGCCGCTGCAAGTGCCCGAGCTGCTCGCCAAACAGCCGGAGGCCCCGCAGGCCTTTGACCGCATACTGGGACGCAATATCCTCGCCGAACTGCCCGTACGCCAACCCTTCTACCAAAGCTGCCAGCAGCTGCTGCTCGAAAACGGGCGCCTCTGCCTGCTGGAAAATATTCCGCGCCACGGCCAGCGCCTGCATCAGCTCCTGAAGCTGCCGCCCTCGGACTGGCTCGAACGCCTGCGCCTGGCCGAAGAACAAGTATACCAGGACCGCAGCGAACCCCTGCTCGCCTGGGATGAAAACACCCTGCAAGACGAGCTGCGCCAGGCCGGCTTCAAAGTGGAGATACAGCTGGAGACCTGGCGACGCGAGCAGCTCTTGCTTCCCGAGCAAGTGCAACGCTGGTTCGACCCGCAGCCCAAAAGCTATGCCTCGCGCCTCAAAAAAGCCGGCCTCGAGGACTCCGATCTGCTAAGACTGCAGCAGAGCCTGCCCCTGGGTAAAAGCCTAACCTGGAAAACCCAGGCCGCCATCGTCATCGCCATCAAGACAGCAGACCATGTCTAATCCCTTGATTTCTTGCCTTATGGTCGGCGCCAAAAGACGACTTAGTGTGTCTTAGTGTATTTTAGTGGGTCTTAGTGTGTCTTAGTGTGTCTTCGTGTCCAAAAGGGCAGAAACACCGGGTTTAGCGGAAGTAGCGAGCCGGGCAAAACAACAAAAAAATGTAGCACGCAAACTTGACAAGCAGGCTTTCAAGGATTATCTTTATCGTTACAGAATGAGGTTTGCAAATGACGATTAAAGAGATAGCCCGCGCCCTGAATTTTTCCACCACCACGGTATCGGTGTGTCTTGCCGGTCGCGAGAACGACCCTCGCTACTGCATTCGCGCCGAGAACGCCGAATTGATCCGCGCCTTTGCGCGCAAGCACGGCTATGTTCCGGACTTGTCGGCGCGGCGTCTGCGCGCGGTTGGCGCCACCCCGCCGGTAGGCATAGTTTTCTCTCATCGTTCTGGTTTTGAAAAATCATTGCCTGCCATTCGCTACGCCATGGACACCTTGGCCTCCCAGGGTCGCGAATATCTGGTTTTGGGCTATCACAGCGCGGCTTTGGCCAAGGCATTGAGCACCCTGCGCGGTCTCCGGGTGGAGGACGTCATCCTCTTCGGACCCTACAACGAGCCTTGCCCAATCAACTCCGTCAGCGGCATGGACCGCAGCACTGCGGAGGCCGCGCGGCGGGTTGACGCCTGGCTGGCCGACTATGAGAGCTGCAAGCTGCTGCTCAAACACATGCGCATGTATGTCACCGACTACGTCTTTCCGCGTCCGGCGGATGGCGGTCTGCGGGAGGGCATTTTGCGCATGGGGGCCAACTCCAGCGAATTCGTCCCCAAAATCCTGGGCAAGATGAAGGCCTGCGGCCTAGGGCCGGTGGCCACCGTGCGCTGGAACGGCAAGGAAATAGAGCTGGTGCCGGACATCTTGGACAGCGAAGAGCTTATCTTCCGCATCGAACATGAAGGCAACCGCTACAAGGAAGGACGCAGACTGGCGGAACGAGTGCTGAAAATACGCCAAAAACACCATTTCCGCAGCATCTTTATTGGCAATGACGGCGTGGCCGCCGGCCTCATCACCGAACTCTGCGAAAGAGGCTTCGCCGTGCCCGAGGATATCGCCGTGCTGGGCTGGGGAAATGATGAACCCTCAGAATGCTGCCGCGTGCCATTAAGCACTTTTAACTCGCACATACAAAACTACGCCGAAATGGCCATACAGGCAATCCTTAAACAGAAAAAAATCAGCGGCGACATCTGTCGGGACTTCGACTACGTCGAAAGAAAATCATTCGTCTTCCCCATAAAAATGCAAACAACAGAATCTAAGCCTGCCGCACGCTTCAGACAAATGACAGCAACAACCTAGAGCCTACCCAAAAAGCCCATTAACCACAAAAAGGCACAAAAGGCACAAAAAAGAGGAAGCAGATTAAGCAGGTAAACTGCAATTGCAAGATTTCAAACAACCTGTTTTCGTCTCAATAAAACAGAAAAATTCGGTGAATGGCATGAAAAACGCAAGTTTTGCTGAAATTTCAATTTTTTCTTAAGAGTCTGTCACATGGTGCCCCGAAGGGGC
>JAAZIY010000031.1 GCA_012800625.1 Lentisphaerota bacterium | reverse complement strand
ATCCGGCGCCCTGTAGGGGCGCCACTAACGGCCTTTCGGTGTTATGACCTTTTTGGACGGGCTCTAAGATAGACCCCGTCCAAAAAGCCAATTGGACACGAAGGCACACGAAGTTTTACTGTGTAAAACCGACTTTACTCCGAGAAACACCCAAGCTTTGAAAGCGCAAACCTCACTTATGTCCGTCAATTCATCCTTGCCATATAAGAGCAGCGTTCCTATTTTGGTCACTGGCGGCGCCGGCCTGATAGGCAGCGCCGTGGTCTGGCGTCTAAATCAGCTGGGCTATGAAAACATCAGCGTGGTGGACCATCTGGGCGAGAGCGACAAATGGCGCAACCTGAGTGCCTTGCGCTTCGTCAACTACCTGGAAAAAGACCAGCTCTTTGACTTCCTTGAGCGGGGCGGCCCTAAGGCGAAATTCGACCTTATTTTTCATCTGGGGGCCTGCTCCAGCACTACGGAGGCCGATGCCAGCTATCTTGCCAAAAACAACTTCGACTACAGCCGCCGCCTGGCCGAATATGCCATTAGGCAGGGCAGCCGCATGGTCTATGCCTCCAGCGCGGCCACCTACGGCGACGGCGCGCTGGGCTTTGACGACGACGAGGCGCAGGCTTTGCAACTGCGCCCGCTTAATATGTACGGCTACTCCAAACAGCTTATGGACCAGTACCTCTTGCAGCGGGGACTGTTTGGCGAGAAAAATCCGGGGGGAGCCTCCTTTGTCGGCCTGAAGTACTCCAATGTCTTTGGCCCTAACGAATATCACAAGGCCCATATGCGCAGCATGGTGCTGCGCGCCTACGAGCAGATCATGTCCGAGGGCAAGGTGCGGCTTTTCAAGTCCTACAAGGCGGAATACGAGCACGGCATGCAGCTGCGCGATTTCCTCTACGTCAAAGACGCCGCCGACATGAGCTGCTTTTTCATTGCTGAAGGCCGGCATTGCCGCGGACTATACAATATCGGCTATGGCGAGCCGCGCAGCTGGCTGGAGCTGGCAAAGGCCATGTTTGCCGCCCTGGACAAAGAAAGCAATATCGAGTTTATCGATATGCCCGAAGAGCTTAAGGAAAAATATCAGTACTATACCTGCCTGAACATGGACAAGCTGCGCAAAGCCGGCTATCATAAGCCGCTTAGCAGCCTTGAGCTGGCCGTGAAAGACTATGCGCGCTATCTGCAAAAGAAAGCGCATCTAGGCGATTTGGAGTAGCAAGCCAAGCTGGCGGTGAAACACAGGAGGCACAGCAAAGCCCTTGCATATTGCTTTGCCGCCCTGCCCTGATATCAAGCCAAAAAACCTTATAATATGCCTGAACTCAATAAAAGCAAAAGCAGGTTTTTCTGGCTGTCTCTGAGCCTAGGCTCGCTTATCATCTTGTTGCTGGCTCCGTTTTTCGGCCTGAGACTGGACTACAGCGCCATTTTTAACTTCGATGCACCCAGTATCGACCACAGTATTTTCTGGCGCATGCGCGTGCCCCGCGTATTGATGGCTTATGTGGCCGGCGCCTCGTTGTCGCTCTGCGGCATGTGTTTTCAGGCGCTGTTTCAGAACGCACTGGCCACCCCGTACACCCTGGGAGTGTCCAGCGCCGCCTCATTAGCTGTGGCCATACAGATATTTACCGGCTGCACGCTGGCCTTGCCCGGATTCAATCCGGCCAGCAGCGCCGCCTTCCTGGGCGCCGCCCTGAGCATTATCCTGGTCTATACCCTGGCCGGCATGCGCGGCAATACCACCCCGGCCCTGCTCTTGCTGGCTGGCGTGGCCTTGAGCTTCTTCTTCTCCAGCCTTATTATGTTCTTCCAGTATATCAGCAACTTCACCGAGCTGCAGCAACTGATGCGCTGGCTGATGGGCGGACTGCAAACCCTGGGATATGTCGAACTACTGCAGCTCAGTCTGCTGGCTTCCATCGGCATTGCCATCGTGCTCTGGCACATAGACGGGCTGAACCTGCTGGCCATCGGCGACGAGTTCGCCCTAAGCCGGGGACTGAACGTGGCGCGGCTGCGCAAGCTACTCTTCTTTGCCGTATCTCTTATCGTTGGCGCAGTGGTGGCCTACTGTGGCCCCATAGGCTTTGTCGGCATGGTCTGCCCGCATATCTGCCGGCTGATATGCGGCTCCAACCTGCGCCGCCTGGCGCCGGCCAGCCTGCTCTTCGGAGGCGCCTTCTTGCTCTGCTGTGACAGCCTGGGGCGCTGCATTATCGCACCGGTGGAAATACCCACCGGCATAATCAGCGCGCTTCTAGGCGGACCCTTCTTCCTATGGCTACTATTCGCCAAAAGAGAAAATATCTGAAAACGCTAGATGCCTTCGATACGTCCGATTCGTCCGATGGTTCGATTCGTCCGATTCGTCCGATTCGTCCGATTCGTCCGATGTGCTTTTTGGAGCGGGAACGGGAGCGGGGAGCCGGCAAGGATGCCGGCGCTCCCAGGTAGTATTCTAGGGTTTGATGCGCACTAGGGTGTATGCCTGCAGATGGCTGGCCGGGAGGGTGAACTCATAGCCGCCCTGGGGCAGGCGCTTAAAGCTGATGGGTTTGCGTTCGTGGAAGTCAGGGGAAACCGCATATGCTGCGCTAGGTGCCTGGTTCAGAGGCAAGACAAAACGTATGTCAGACGACAGTGGGGGAAAGGCAACTTCGGGAGCCTTGACTGGAACCATCTGGCCTGGCTGTAGCTGGCTTCCAGTGGCGTTAAGGAAATGCAGTACCGTCTCTCCCTGATCCTCATAGATAGCCGTCAACACCGCCTCAGGGACATCCACTGCGGTCCAAGGCGAAGAGTCCTGTACTATTTCGGCCAAAATCTGCTGGCCTATGCTCTCGCTCTGCTCTTGGCGAACAAAGACAAACTCGGCGTCGGTGCGTATTTCGGTGGCATTTGCCGGCACACCAATCAGCAGAGGTGAGTAATAGAAGCGTCCTTTGCCATATTGAGCCTGATATAATGCCTGGTGTTGGTTGCCCTGCGGGTCAGTATAGAGCCAGTCAGATGCAAGCTGGGCATCCAGATTTTTTATCTGCACCGCAGGCAAAGGTTCTTCTGGCTTGATTTCTGTTTTCTGACCCTGGTGCAGACCTTTGAAAAGCACAACCCGAGAGGCTCGCTCCAGGCGCTGCAAGTTGAAAATTTCAGGGAAGGGCCAGGCTTCGCGTGTGTCGCCGTTTTCATTGCTCTGAGCCACGCGGTTGGACAGGTAAACCCTGCCGCCGGCAAAGGCGAAAGCCTTGATGGCCTCCAGGTTTTGGTCGGAAAGCGCCATGGCATTGCTGACTATAAGCAAGTCATAGTTGTCCAGCACTTCGGGTCGCAAGCCATTTTCGTTGATAAAGACATGCGCAATGTGCTTAAGATTGAGCAATTGCGATATGCCCAGCACATCTGGCGGGTAAGCGGTGCTGCGCGGCCAGTCACGGCTCTGATTGGAGAAAAGCAGGGCGACACGTGCCAAACTGCGCGCTTCGCGCAGGTCTATATTGCCGCGCTCCTTGGTGAAACGCAGATAGTTGCTCTTGTCCGGCGGACAGTGCTTGCCAGTCATTTCCCAAGTAGCCTGAGCCAGCAAGTTATTTAAGGCCCAGCCGAAATACGACAGGTCCCAGTCAAATACAGCGGTATAAACCAGGCCGAAAACCGGCAGACCCGAGGAGTGAGCAAACTGCCCCTTGGCTTGACGCAGACTCATCACGGAACGATAGTTGGCAAAAATATTGCGCGTCATGATCTCAGTGCCGACAAAGTCCCAGCCTCGGGTGGACTGCTCCAGAGCGCCGCCCTGCGTCAGTGAGCCGTAGGTTGAGGTCATGCCGTAGTGAGTGGAGTAGCCCATGCAGACAAAGTCAGGGCGCAGAGGCCTGATCTCTTCTTTGAGCTTGTACCAAAAATCTCCCAGACGTTTTTGACGCCAGCGCAACCAAGTGCGCCAGAGCTTGGAATTGCGGTTGAAAAGCTCTGGGCTGCATTCGTCGGCAGGCAAGTGCCAGCCAGTGTCGGCGGTAAAAGCCATGCGACACTGGGCACAGCCGCAGAACTTGAGGCCATGGAAGCTGACCTCGTCAATCATAATACCATCTATACCAGTCTTTTTAACATGGTTGAGCACATAGTCTGCAAAGACCCTGAAGTATTGCGGGTTTGAGGGGCACAATCCTCTGACACTAAGCTGCCCGTCTACGCTTTGCTGCAGATAGGGCATATTTCCCACCAGGAAGCGGAAGCCGGAGTCCATATCCCAAAGCAAAGAGTGGTCCTGGTGGTCCAGGAAAGTAAATCCCATGCTTTTGCCTGCCTTCACAAAATCGGCAATGTTTTGTTCGGTTCTCTGCAGATGCGTTGCGTAAGTATGCCTGGACAGGAAGCCGTTAATAAGGACTACATTCAAGTTGTCGTTTTTCAGTTCCGTCAGCCGGCGCTGAATAAGTTCCGGGCTGTCGAATTCAGTGAAAGTGCCATTGTTGCTCGGGCCTATGCTGCCAATATTAGCCCTGCCGCGCCAGTCTTTGCCTGGCGCAAATACCGCATGCGAGTGGGGCAGCTCCCAGGTTTTGGCCTCGCCGGGGCTCTCTTCGCCAGGCTCTGGCAAGGGATATTTAGATATGGAAACCGAGAATGGCGGTTCTTGGGCGTATGATGCGGAGTTGAACATGGGGGAGGGTTCAAAGACCTTGTGGTCACGCCAAAAGCCGCGCCTGAAGGTATAGTCTTCATAGCAGGTTTGCAGCAGCTGTGTGTTAATGGTGGACAGTTGCCAGTTTCCCTGGAAGCTCAGCTCCAGCACGCCGTCATCCAGCCATACCGGGAATGCCAGGGTATGCACGGTTTTCGGCTCTATGCGCAAGTTCTCTGCTACCTTTTCGCCTTTGCACAGCAGTGTGAAGGGGCCGGCTTCCTGCCAGCCGGTGCCGCTTACCAAGGTTACCACGTGCAGACCGCGGCGCAGGCCCTCGCGCCTAAAGGTGGCCGGCGCATTCGACTTTACGGCAGAGTAGAAGGCACCCTGGTTTTTGTAGCTGCTTATGCTCAGGGCTTGGTTGTCCAGCCAGCCGAATTTTTTGGCGGGGTCATATTTTGCGGTACCAGCATCCACGTACTGCTCGCCGAACTTGGCGGCTCCAAAGACGTACTGGCATTCCGCCTTCCAGTCTGAAAAGTAGGGATAGGCATCCGTGGTATGCCGCACATTGAAGTCCTCTGCCTTGCCTCGATAAAAGACCATATGTGCGGCAATCATGCCGCCATAGAACTTAGGCGCATAGTTTCTGGAGAGGATAAGGTGCTTGCCGTCCGCCTTCAGGTCCCATAGCCCCACCACGGCATTTGGCGGATAGTCGCCATGCGTGTTCACACCTTTAGGGTTGCAGTCTATGACCAGGTCCCCCAGCTTGCCGCCGCTAAAGGCCACCTGTCTGATTGGCAATGACACGATGCGGCCATTGGCATTGGGCGCTATGCTGCCCTTGTGCTCGCTTAAACGGCTGGATCTGCCGGTCAAAGCGACAAACTGACTGCCGGCAAAGACGGCCAGAGGCAAGCGTATCTCATAGTTGATGAGTTTGTCTTCGGCCTCCTTGCTATAAGCTCCGCAATGCGCCATATAAGCCAACTCGATTTCACTGCCGTCAGCTGCGGCGGATACTTCACGGCGAAATCTGATCCCTTTTGAGCTACCGTAGATATTTTGCAGCAAGCGCCCATCTGCCTCCCTGCTTT
>JAAZIY010000215.1 GCA_012800625.1 Lentisphaerota bacterium | reverse complement strand
CGATTTTTCTCTGAGATTCCGTCTCCTGGTGCCCCAAAGGGGCAACCTAATGTAGCCCAGGGTAAGCGAGGCTCCGTAGGAGCCGAGCGCCACCCTGGGTAAAAGCCCCCCCGAATCCGGCGCCCTGTAGGGGCGCCACTAACGGCCTTTCGGCGTTATGACCTTTTTGAATGGGGGTCTACATATTAACCGGAAACAACTCAACTTTGACAATTTGAATTTTCATAGCTTCTTCGTGTGTCTTCGTGTCCTCCCTCTTTTTTTATACGCCGGCTTTCAGTGTGCGCTCCAGTTCTCCCAGGCTGCGATTGACGCTGGGGGTATATCCTTTCAGCGGCATGATGCGTTCATGTATGCTGTCCAGTATCCAGCTGCTTTGCGGGAAGAACTTGCTTTCCAGCTCGGCGGCAGGGCTAACCCAGTTATTCGAGCCTATGATCACCGGCGGGGCATCGAGGTAGTCAAAAGCTAGCTGAGTGAGGTTGGCGGCGATATTATGCATAACATTGCCGCGCTCCACCGCCTCGTTGACCAGGGCCACTTTGCCGGTTTTCTTGACGGAGGCCAGCAGCTTGTCGTAGTTAAGCGGATTAATGCTGCGCAGGTCAATGACCTCGGCCTCGATGCCGTATTTTTGCAGTTGTTCGGCGGCTTCGAGCGCCTTAAACAGGGCCGGCCCGAAAGTGATCAGGCTCAGGTCTTTGCCCTCACGCTTCACATCCGGCTCGCCGATCTCGATTTCATAGTAGCCTTCCGGCACGCCGGCGGCATGAAAACACTCGCCTTTGCCATAGAGCTGCTGGCTTTCGAGGAAGACCACCGGGTCGCTGCCGGCTAGAGCCGAGTTTAGCAGACCCTTGGCGTCGTAGGGAGTCACCGGATAAACCACCTTCAGGCCCGGAATATGGTTTACCAGCGCCGACCAGTCCTGCGAATGCTGCGCGCCATACTTGAAGCCCACCGAGATGCGCAGCACCACCGGCATCTTCAAAATGCCGCCGGACATGGCCTGCCACTTGGAGAGCTGGTTAAAGACCTCGTCGCCGGCCCTGCCGAGGAAATCGCAGTACATCAATTCGCAGACCACGCGTCCGCCGCAGAGCGCATAGCCCACTGCCGCGCCGACGATGGCAGCCTCGGCTATGGGGCTGTTGAAGAGGCGATGGTAGGGCAGCAGCTCGGTCAGTCCGCGATAGCATGCGAAAGCTCCGCCCCAGTCGCGGTTTTCCTCGCCAAAGGCGATCATGGTCGGGTCGATCTGGAAGCGGTGCACCATGGCTTCAAAGACGGCGTCATTAAAGTTATACTGGCGCATGGCCGGCACGGCTTTGCCGTCGGCTCCGGCAAAGCGGACTTTTTTAGCGATGCGTTGGAACTGCTCGTTTTCCTCCAGCGGCTGCAAGAACTCCGGCTGGCGATCATCGAAGCTTTCGATTTTCTGGTTGGAGAAAGTCACGGTCTCGATGAATTTTGACTGCATGCTTTCGTACGGCGAGATTTCCGGGTCTATGGCCAGCTTGAACATTTCAAAGACCAGCTCGCCCACTTCTTCCTGAATGCCGTCCAGTTCGCTGGCGCTGGCGATTTTGCCCTTGAGCAGTTTTTCGCGGTATGCGGGCAGGGCGTCGGCCTCGGTCCAGCGTTCCAGTTCTTCTTTGCTGCGATAGCTTGAGGCGTCTGAGGGCGAGTGTCCGCTCAGTCTGTAGGTCACCAGATCCAGCAGAGCCGGTCCCTTGCCGGCCAGCAGTATTTCTTTTTTACGTTTCACGGCGTCGATAACGGCCAGCGGGTCATAGCCGTTGACGCGTTCGGCGTGCATTTGTTCCGGGTTGACTCCGGCTCCGATGCGCGCGAGCAGCTCGAATCCCATGGTTTCGCCGCTGGTCTGTCCGCCCATGCCATATTGGTTGTTGAAGCAGTTGAACAGCAGCGGCAGTCCGCCGCCCAGCTCCTGGTCCCAGAGGCTGCGATATTGTTCCATGGCGGCAAACATCATGCCTTCCCAGACCGGGCCGCAGGCGAAGGAGGCGTCGCCGATGTTGCAGACCACGATGCCGGGTCGGCGGTTGACGCGCTTGAACAGGGCCGCGCCGGGGCTAATGGAGCCGGAGCCGCCGACGATGGCGTTGTTCGGGTAGATGCCGAAAGGCGTGAAGAAGCAGTGCATGGAGCCGCCCCAGCCCTTGTTGAAGCCGGTGACCCTAGCGAAAATCTCAGCATAGGCGCCATAGATAAGAAAATGCCTGGCTAGCTCCCTGACATCCTTGCATTTGCAGTTTTCCACCACTTTCAGGGTGGCTCCGCCGAAGAACTCGCGCATGGTTTTGTCCAGGCTGTCCTCGTCCAGCTTGCGTATGGCTGAGAGTCCCTTGGCGAGTATCTCGCTGTGGCTGCGATGCGAGCCGAAGGTGTGGTCGTTGACGTCCAGGCTGAAGGCCTGGCCGACGGCGGCGGCCTCTTGTCCCATGGACAGATGCGCCGGCCCGGCGTGGTTATATTTGACCTCGCGGTACTCGCCCTTCAGCTTTAGCTCGTTGATGACCGTCTCGAAGGTGCGCAGGACCTGCATGTCGTGATAGATGGTGACCAGCTCCTGCTTGCTGTAAAGCTTTTTTTCCTGAGCCAGACTCAAGTTGTACTGGCAGACCGGAATAGGGCTGAATTCAATGTGGCCAGGCTGGAAAAGCTGCTCAGGGTAGATTTCTAGGCATTTGGGCATGATGATTCCTTGGGGTTAGGATGGGGGGGGTTGGGTGAATCGGACGGGGTATTGGATCGGACGAATCGGACGAATCGGACGGGTTTATTGGATCGGACGGATCGGACGCATCGGACGAATCGGACGAATCGAATCGGACGGATCGGACGAATCGGACGAATCGGTAATGTTCTTTTGTGTTCCTTGGTGTTTTTTTGTGTGCTCCCTTTTTATCTGCACACGGTTTCTTTCAAGGCTTCCGAGAGTGTCGGGTGCGGGAAGACGGTCTGCCTGATTTCCTCCGGTCTCATTTCCATTTCTATCATTTGCACTGCTGTGGCGATAAACTCGCCCCAGCAACCGCCTATGGCGTGCAGACCCAGCAGCTGTCCATTCTCCTCTGAAAACAGGGCCTTCACGGTGCCGCTCTTGCCTTCGTAGTCCACTAGGAATCTGCCTGCTATCGCCATAGGCATAACCACTTTGCGATAGGCGATTTTTTGTTTTTTCAGCTCCTCTTCACTGGCTCCGACATGAGCCACTTCCGGGCTGGTATAGATAACCGAGGGTATGGCATTATAGCGCATACGGTCTTTTTTGCCGAACATATTATTCACCGCCACCTGTCCTTCGCGGGTGGCGGCATGCGCCAGCAGCAGGCGTCCGGTGACATCGCCGCAGGCCCAGACCCCTGGCACATTGGTCTTGCCATACTCGTCGGTTTTGATGCCGCGGCGGTCGTAGACCAGGCCCAGCTCTTCCAGTCCCAGACCCCAGGTCACCGGGCTGCGTCCGGTGGCATTAAGGATATGATCGGCCTCCAGCTTTTCCTCCTGCCCGTCTGCGGTCTTATATACAAGCGCATTGCCTTGTATGCTTTGCACCTGGCATGAGAGCTTGAAGACTATGCCCAGCCTTTTGAGTTCGGCCATTAGGCGTTTGCCTATCTCCTCATCGACAAAGGGAGCGATCTTAGGCAGCATCTCCAGCACGCTGACCTTGCAGCCTGCGCTGGCAAAGAAGCAGGCGAATTCCAGGCCTATGACTCCGCCGCCTATGATAAGCAGCTGCTTGGGCAGCTCCTGCAGTTCGAGAATGCCGGTAGAGTCCAGCACTGCCGGATTGTCTTTCAGGCCCGGTATGGGCGGCTGCGCCGGCACCGAGCCGGTGGCGATGAGGATATTGTCGCCGGCGTATTCCTTGCCGGCGCAGGAGACCAGGCCCGGCTTCAGAATGCGCGCCTCGCCCTTGACCAGCTCGACCCCGGCGCCTTTGAGCATGCTGCCCACGCCGCGGATAAGCATGGAGACCACCTTCTGCTTGCGGCTTTGCACCGCTGCCAGGTCCAGTGTCGGGCTGCCTTCACTGCGCACGCCGAATGCGGCGGCCTGCCGGCAGTCATCGAGCGCCTTGGCGGAGCGCAGCAGGGTCTTGGTCGGGATGCAGCCCACGTTCAAGCAGACCCCGCCTAGCTCGTCCTTCTCGAAGAGCAGCACTTTTTTGCCCATTCCTGCGGCGTATGCCGCCGCCTCGTAGCCGCCGGGACCGGCTCCTATCACTAGCAAATCATAACGCATCTTATCTATCCTTTTCGCGCTTTATTTCTTCGGCTAGCGCAATTTTTGTGCTTATGTTAAAAATGCTCGTTAGTTGTTTGTTAACCTGCGATGCATACCAGTTCGAAATTCTCGATAATGGCTTTCAGGGTTTGCAGGAATCTGGCGCCGGGAGCGCCGTCTATCACCATGTGGTTCATGGTCAGAGAGAGTTGGATAAAATCCCGGTACTCGATTTCGCCGTTTTTGCCGCGTTCGGCTCTGAGCAGGGTTTTGCCCACGCCCAGGATAGCCAGTTCCGGCGCATTGATTACCGGCGTAAAGCTAGTGATGCCGAAGGCGCCCAGGTTGGAGACCGTGAAGGTCGCTCCAGCCAGCAGGTCGGGGTTAAGCTTGCCCTCGTTGGCCTGTTTGGCCATGTTTTTGACCGTATTGCTCATCTGCCCCAGGCTGAGCGCGGCGGCATTGTGCAGCACCGGCACCATCAGGCCGCGGGGGGTGTCGCAGGCAAAACCGATATTGATGGCGGAATGCAGCCGGATAACATTGTCGGAAAAGTGGCCGTTCATCTCGGGATGCTTCTGCAAGGCCTTGATAACCGCGTACATCACCATGTCGCCTATATTGATATTGGCCAAAGACAAAGGCTCGCGACTGGCCTTGATGCGCTCGCGCAAAGACAGCATACCAGTGACATCGGCCTCCGCACAAAGCGTATATTGCGCCATGCTCGACAAGGACTCATGCAGACGCCCCGCGATGATCTTGCGAATGTGGCTGAGCGGCTGCTCGATAACCTGGCCAGGAGCAGGAGCGCTCGCCGGCACCGCCGTCTCCGGCATCGCAGCCGTCTGCGCCTGGCTGCCCATGTCGCCGCTGAGTATCATGCCGCCCAGCCCGCTGCCCGCGGCAGGCAGTGCCTGACCGGCAGCGGCCAGGGAGGCGGCCACCGGACTGAGACGCGGAGACTGCTCCCAGGCGCTGCGTACATCCTGCTCGATAATGCGACCCTGAGCGCCGCTGCCGCTTAGCGGCGGCAGTGCCGACAGGGTAAGACCCTGTTCCTCGAGAAATTTGCGGGCACGGGGACTAAGCGGCGCGCTGCCTGCCGCAGCACTGCATTCTGGCGCGGGGGCTGGCGGCGGCTCCGCCGCTTTCTGTGCGGCTGGCGCAGTCGGCTCTGCCTGCTCTGCGGCGGCGGCTGGCGCAGCGCCTGCCGGCGCCAGGTCGGCATAGTCTTCTCCTGCTGCGCCAACCGCACAGATATTGCTGAGCACCGGCACCAGGTCGCCTTCCTGAGCAAATAATGCCAGCACCGTGCCTTCGGCAGTGCTTTCTACCTCGATGGCCGACTTGTCGGTCTCGATGTCAGCGATGACCTGACCGATAGCGACTTGCTCGCCGACCTGGATACGCCATTTGCTGAGCAGGCATTCCTCGACTGTGTTGCCCGCCTTGGGCATGACTATGGCAGTTGACATAAAAACTCCTGTTGACTGGAATTGGGGTGAATCGGACGTATCATTTTATCGGACGTATCGGACGTATCGGACGTATCGATTGGGTGTAAAAGCAGCCTTGGTGTATCTTCGTGGCCTCCCCGGTCAGGCTACTATGATCCGCACGCCGAGTTCCACGAAACGCTCACGGAACTCCTCGGGCATGGCGTCGCAGACAACCAGGTCCAGGTCTTGCAAGGCGCCGCTGTTGACAAAAGAGGGCAGGCCGAACTTGCTGTGGTCGGCCAGCAGGATGACTTGCCTCGAGCGGCTCATGATCTGTTTTTTGGTGAAGGCCTCGTTGGCGTCGGTGGTACTCATGCCATCTTTCAGGGTCAGTCCTATGCTGCCCATAAAAGCCTTGTCCACGCTGATGCTTTGCAGCACCGGCGCGCTCAGCGGGCCTACCAGGGTACGGCTCAGCGCGCGCAGCTCCCCGCCGCATAGTATCAGCCTGTGGCGGCTTTCCATAAGCAGGTATGCCGCCATCAGCGAGTTGGTCACGATGGTCAGCCGCCCTGGTTTCGCCTCCAGCAGTCTAGCCAGCTGCAAGACCGTGCTGCCGCCGTCCAGGAAGATACTGTCGTTGGGCTGTATGAGTTCCAGAGCGGCGGCGGCGATGCGCTGTTTTTCCGCCCCCAGCTTGCCCTCCTTGTCTGAAAAGAGCATCTCGGCCTGGGTCAGGCCACGCAGAGTGGCGCCGCCGTGCACGCGTTCGAGCAGACCGCGCTCATGCAGGCTCTGCAGATCGCGGCGCACAGTGGCCTCGGAGACCTCCAGCCTGGCGCTGAGCGCGGCCACGCTCAAGGCGTCAGACTGGCGCAGCAGCTCCAGGATGAACTGTTCGCGCTCTGCGGTTAAAAGCTTGTGTGTGGGCAGACTCATATAAGCTGCAAGAATTTGACGAGATTTGTTTGCTTTTGCTTGAATATAAGCCGCAAACAAACATTTTCAAGCTTTTTTGTCAGACTTTGGACAAATTTTTCTGCCTGCTTCTTGTGCCTCATTTATTTGTTTGCCAATTTATCGGCATTATGTTACAGTAATGGTTTTACATCAGCCCCATGAAGGAACAGTCATGTCCGCCAAGAACTCCAGGCTTTGGGCCTTGTTCAGGATTTTTTTCAATCTTTCCGCGGTCACTTTAGGCGGCGGTCTTGCCATGCTTCCCCTTTTACGCCGCGAGTTTGTGCAGCGCCGCGGCTGGCTCAGCGATTCCGACATGGTTGACACGGTTGCCCTTATGCAGGCCATGCCTGGCATTATCGCCATGAACATGGGGGTTTTGCTTGGTTACCGCGTAGCCGGTGTTGCCGGCGCGGTGGCGGCGGTGGTAGGCGGCTTCATGCCGCCATTTTTAGCCATTGTGCTTTTGGCCACTTTAATCATGTCCTTGCAGAACAACGCCTTGCTTAACCAGGCTTTTCTCGGTGTGCGCGCCGGGGTCTGCGCGCTTATTCTAATGGCGGTCATCGAGCTGGGGCGCCAGATACTTAAAGGGCGCTTCGAGTGGCTGCTGGCCTCCCTCTGCTTTATCGCCATCGTCTTCTTTCAGGTCAACGCCATTTGGCTGGTGTTGCTGGGCATACTCTCCGGACTGGGCTACTACGCCTGGCAAGTGGCCAGGCTGGGGCGCCTGGGGGAGGCCGGCAAATGAATATCCTGCAGCTTTATCTGCTCTTTGCCAAAATAGGCTTTTTCACCTTCGGCGGCGGCTTCGCCATGATCCCTTTTTTTTATCATGAGCTGGTGCAGAACCATCACCTGCTCAGCGCCGAGGAGTTTGCCAATATGGTGGCTTTGGCGCAGGTGACCCCCGGCCCCATAGGCCTGAACGCAGCCACCTATATAGGCTTTCAACGGGCTGGAATCTGGGGGGCGCTGGCCGGCACGCTGGGGGTCACCACCCCTTCGCTGACCTTTGGGCTGGGCGTGGCGGTCTTCATGGCCGCCTTCAAGGAAAACAAGCTGGTCAAGGCGGCTCTGCAAGGCATCAGGCCGGCAACCCTGGGACTGATCGCCTCCGCCGTTATTTTCTTTGCCGACACCTCGCTGTTTACGGCGCCGCTGCGCCAGCTCTGGAGCAGGGGCGGCGAGTCTTTCGGCCTGAATTGGCGGGCCTCGCTTATCTTTGCCGTGGTGGTCTTTGCCGAATGGCGCTGGAAATGCAATATGGTCTGGCTGCTCTTCGCCTCGGCCCTCATGGCCTGTCTGCTATACCTGATCCCCTTGTAAACTACAAAGGGGGAGGACACTAAGACACACGAAGGGACACTAAGGCACACTAAGACACACGAAGGGACACTAAGACACACTAAGGGCTTATGCGGCATTAGGCCGGTCTGGAGACAATTTATGAGCATGGCAAAAAACATCAGCGGCGCGATTGCCGACGGCAAGCGTTTCTTTCTGGATGAACTCTGGTCCAGCGACCTGCACACCCTGCCGGCGCTGCGCCGCTTCCTCTTCTCGCTCTGCCGCATCGGCATGATCGTGGGCCGGGATTTCCAGCGCAACAAATGCAGCCTGCAAGCCTCGGCGCTGACCTATATCACCCTGGTCTCCATGGTGCCCATACTGGCCATTATGTTCTCTTTCAGCAAAGGCCTGGGCATGCAAAACCGGCTTATGCATAGCCTGGGGCTGGAACAAGTCGTGCATATCGAAATGGTCGACGGCATAGAGGTCAAAAGCACCAAGTTCCAAATCATCCAAGCGCAGGAGAGCGCCGAAGCCGCAGACGATTTGGCTGAAGAGGAGTCGCCGCAGAGCGCCACTGCGCCTGAGGACTATATAGACCCGGAGCTGCCGCAGTTCAGCCGCCCGCAGGCCGCTCAGGAGCAGGGCCTGCTTGCCGGCAGCCTGCCGGCCCCCATGCAGCAGGTGCTGGTGAATATTTTCAGCTATGTGGAGAAGACCAGCTTCGCCACCCTGGGCCTGGTAGGCTCGCTTATGCTGCTGGGCACGGTGATCCTCTCCATGTCTAAGCTTGAGAATAACTTCAACGCCATTTGGGGTCAGCGTCACAGCCGTACTTTGCCGCGCAAGATCAGCGAGTACCTGGTGGTTTTGATTCTGATGCCCATCGTTTTTCTGGCGGTCTCCAGCCTCAACGCGGTGGCCTCCTCCAACAGCATCCTGTTTTATCTTTCCGAACACGCTCCCAGCCTGGCCTGGGTGATACGCAAAGGCTGCGTGCTGCTGCTGGCCCTGTTTGTCGTGGGCGGCTTCTCCTTCTTCTACGTCTTTATGCCCAATACCACGGTCAAGCCCTTTCCGGCTCTGGCCGCCGGACTGGTCACCGGCGCGCTCTGGTTCGCAGTGTACTGGGCATACCTGGTGCTGCAAGTGGGACTGACTAAATACAATACCATCTATGGCACCTTCGCCGCATTCCCATTCTTCCTGGGCTGGCTTTATGCGAACTGGAGCATTATCTTGATCGGTGCGGAAATCAGCTTCGCAGTGCAAAACTATAGAACCATGCATTGGGAAAAAGTCTCGGAGCAGACCTCGGCCTGGGCCGCAAATATCCTCGGTATCCTCGTGCTGCTGAAATGCAGCCGCAATCTGCAAGAGGGAAGCGGAGGCTGGAAGGCACTGGAGTACGCCCGCGAAAATGACATACCAACCAGAGTGATGCGACATGTGCTGGAAACCCTGCAAAGCGCCGGACTTATACTGCCGGTGGCGCAGGCCAACAAAGAGGATATAAGCTACCTGCCAGGCAGACTGCCCGAAGACCTCAGCCTGGCTATGGTCGAAGAGGCATTCCGCAAAAATAGCCGGGAAGACGCCGAGCTTTTCAGCCGACACCTGCCCGAACAGGTCAAGCGGAGCTTCGAACTGCTCTATCAGCAATTCCAGCAGGGACTGGCCGGACAAAACTTCCGGGAACTGTTGAACGAGGCAGGGGGAGAGGATACTAAGGAACACTAAGGGGGAGTCTATGATGCGTACAAGGTTTAGGTTTATTGCCCTGTTTCTGCTTGTGGCGCTATTCTGCCGCGCTGCGGAGCTTACTGTCTTTGTGATGGTGCCGCCGCAACTCGAGGCAGTGCGTAAAATCGCCGCAGACTCCGCCCGCATCGAGCTGCTGCTGCCGCCAGGCATGAACCCGGAAAGCTTTAGCCCTACTGCCAGACAAATCGCCGCCCTGGCCAGAGCCGACGCCGTCTTTCTGATCGGAGTGGAGTTCGAGACCATGCTGCGACGCAGCCTCGAGGGCAGACTGCCAGCCGGGGTGTTGCAGGACTGCCGCCAGGGCATGAAGCTGAGGCAAATGGAGGAGCATGGACATGGCGATAAAGCCATGCCAGACCCGCATGTCTGGCTGAGTCCGGATAATATGCTGATACACGCCAGACATATAGCGCAGAAACTCGGCAGCCTGCTGCCGAATAATGCCGAACTCTATAAACAGCGCTGTCAGGCATACTGCCTCGAACTGCAAAATCTCCAAGAGCAGACCGACTTGCTGCTTAAAGACAAGTTCAAGGGACAAAGCATACTTACACAGCACCCGGCCTTCGGATACTTCCTGGACCGCTACGGCATCAGCCAAATAGCCATAGAAAGCGGCGGCAAAGAACCCGGAGCCAGACAACTCAGCCAATTGCTGGCTAAAGCGAAAAAAGAAAAGATCAAGGCAATTTTTACGCAGCCGCAGTTTAGTGACAAGCCCGCTCAAACCCTGAAGCAAAGACTGCAAGCCGAAATCATCAGCCTGGATCCGTTGCCCAGGGTCTATTGCCAGGATATGTTTGAAATGGCGCAAAACCTGCTGCGGGGCCTGCAAAAAAGCGGCGCGCCTAACGCGGACAGCGGAGTGAAACCATGAAAGCGCAGAGCGAAAAACCGGTTATAGATGTGCAGAATGTCTGCTTCCGCTACGGCGAGCAAGAGGTGCTGCACAGCATTAACCTGCAAGTATACCAGGGTGACTTCGTGGTCCTCGTGGGACCTAACGGCGGCGGCAAAACAACATTGCTGAGACTGATCCTGGGACTGCTGAAACCAGGCTTCGGCAAAATCCGCGTGCTGGGACGCAGCCCGCGCCGCGCCAGCCCGCAGCTGGGATACGTGCCGCAGTCGCTGCAGTTCGACCCCGAATTCCCGGCAAATGTCCTCGATATCGTGCTGATGGGAAGAGTGGAAAGAAGCCTGTTCGGACCATATAAAAAAACCGACCGGCAAGTCGCCCTGGAATGCCTGCAACAGGTGGGACTGCAAGACCTGGCCAAAAGACCATTCGCGGCGCTCTCCGGCGGACAGAGGCAGCGCATCCTGATCGCCCAGGCACTGGCCTGCGAGCCGGAGCTGCTACTGCTCGACGAGCCAAATGCCAACCTGGACGCGGTGGGCACGCAGACGGTCTACGAGCTGCTGCGTCAACTGAACCAAAAACTGACCATCGTGCTGGTCTCGCATAACCTGAATACGGTGGAGTCATACGCCAGCCATGTCGTCTGTGTCAACCATACCGCCGAGATGCATTGCCTTGACGATATGCGCCAGGATGCCAAGGAGGAGGACTGGACGCGGCTGCGGCATGGCGCCAGCTGTCCGCTGAACTCGGTCAGCGAGACCCTGGCCTACTGCAGTAACTGCGTGCGCAATAATCCCTGCCCGGCTTCGCGTGCCTTCCTGTACAAATAACCGACCATACTTCTGTGCCATGTTAACACTTTTCATCCAGGATTTGCAGGCTCCCGGCAGTCTTTTGCGTCTTACCGTGCTGGCCATACTGCTTTGTTCGCTGGTCTGCGGCATTATAGGCGCCTATGTGCTTGCCAAGCGCTGCAGCTATGTGGTCGGGGCGGTTTCGCACTCGCTGCTGGGCGGCATAGGTCTGGCTCGCTTTTGCCAGCTGCAAAAGGGCATGACTTGGTTCAGCCCCATGCTGGGGGCGGTTTTGGCCGCGCTGCTGGTGGCCGGCATCATCAGTATCCTCACTCTGCGCAAACAGCAGCGCGAAGACAGCGTGCTTAGCGCTATCTGGGCCTTGGGCATGGCACTGGGACTAAGCTTTATCTACGCCATGCCGGGATATCCGCAGGACCTGCAAAGCTATCTCTTCGGCAATATATTGCTGGTGAGCCGCCAAGACCTGCTTTGGATGGGCGCATTGAACGTAGTCATAATTCTGTTTGTGCTGCTTTTTCATAAACGCCTGGTCTGCCTCTGCTTCAACGAGGAATGGCTGCGGCTGCGCGGCTGCCGCACCGGTTTGTTTAATTTTCTGCTGTATGCGCTGATTTCGCTCACCGTGGTCATGCTCTCGCAGCTGGTCGGTGTCGTGCTTTGTCTGGCACTGCTGGTTTTGCCGGTGGCTGCGGTCGCCAACTTCTGCCGCAGCCTGCCGCTGATTATGCTTTGTGGCGTGTTGGTCAGCCTGGCTGCCTCCATGAGCGGGCTGATGCTCAGCTATCAATACGACTTGCCCACCGGAGCGACCATAGTGGAAATCATTGCCGCAGTATATCTGTTCTGCGTCGCAGCCAAATTCATCCTGGGCAAAATACGAGTGACGCAACAAAAAAAGGCCTGAATATGCCGCAGCAAAATAAAATGGTACCCCTGGTGAAGGAGCTGGCCGATATCTTAGGCAGCCTCGAAAAAGGCCCGGAGCTGGAAATGTTCCTGCACGGACTGCTCACACCCTCGGAAATCGAGGAGATAATCAACCGCTGGCACCTGCTCTGCGCCCTGGAAGAGGGCGAAACACACCGGCAAATCAGCGCCAGGCTAGGCGTCAGCCTGGGAAAAATCGCCCGAGGCTCGAGGCTCATCAAGTACGGCGACGAGAAATTCGTCAACATCGTCAGAAAAATCAAGCGCCAAAAACCCGGCTGAAAACCGGCTCTTTTGGACACGAAGATACACTAAGACACACTAAGACACACAAAGGCTGCTTTTACACCCAACACACCCAATCGATGCGTCCGATTCGTCCGATTCGTCCGATAAAATGATACGTCCGATAAAATGATACGTCTGATGCGTCCGATGCGCTGTCCTGTCCTATAAAGACTGTTGATGCCAGGTCACTTTTTGCTGGCACTATATTATCCTGAATTTGCTTGTTGGCGTGCAAGCAGATACTCATCTAACAATATTAGTTGTTGATATGCGACTAAGGCCTCTTTTTTTGAAATCTGCCAGACTGCATCAAGGTCAACCCCGAAATAATGATGTGCCAACACATCGCGAAATCTTGCCATGTTTGACCATTGAATATGGGGATATTTTTCACGCAGCCCTACAGAGAGGTTTTTAACGGCTTCACCGATTATGGAAAATTTCCGCTGCACGGCATCTTGTCGCATTTTTTCTGCCATAAAGATATTTTTTTCCACATCGGTATATAAAAAAATGTCTGTAAGAGCATCCACGACATGGAGCAAAAAAAATGCATCAGCCTGTTTTTTCACAATTCTATTGCTTCCTTCAGTATGTCATCCTTGATGTATGGATGCAGGCCTCGTTTTGATACCAGGTCCACCTTGCTTTGCAACAGGTTTTCCAGGTCGTCTTGTAGATTCATAAAATCAAAAAGACTGGCTTGATCATTGGGCTCCACTAAAATATCTATGTCGCTTTCAGCATTTTCCTCGCCGCGGGCGCAAGAGCCAAAAACATAGACCTTTGCGACATTGTGCCTGCGGGCCATTTGCCTGATGGCGTTACTAAGCTTGGTCAGTCGGTTTAGCTGTGGCATATGGAGGATTCCTGATGCGAAGAGGAAAGACTGATTATAATTTAAGTCGAAAAGGCTGAAAAGGCAAACAGAGGCACGCTAAAAAGGTCGGCTCAAAAGCCAAGCTTAAGCCTTAGTGTGCCTTAGTGTCTCTTCGTGTGTCTTTGTGTCCTCCTCCCCCTTTAAGCCAGCACAGCGGCCTTGATGGCCTTTTCATATTCAGGGCTGAAAACATCGTTTTTGTTGAAGAACACGCAGCCGGGCAGGCCGGCTTCTTTGACCTCGCGCAGATATTTTGCCACTCTTTCGGGCGGGTTCACTCCCATGGAGCTTTCTGTGGCTATGCCGCATTTAAAAACTGCCTTCGAGTCCCGCGTCAAGCGCATGTGTTCTTCGAGCACCTGCGAGAAGTAGGCTTCATTGGGGTGATAGTTCATCGAGTAGGCCTCGTCCACCCAGCCATTATCGCACCATTTCACCCAGTCTTGGCCTTCGAGCAAGGCCGGTCCCAGGCCCCAGACCGGATTCACAAAGATATCGGGTTGATTCAGGTAATTGGCCCTTGCCGCCATGGTCAAGGCCAGACCCTGCTTCTCGCAGATTGTTTTTAGCCGGCGCACTATTCCGCTTACCGAGTCGTTTTTGATATCTATTTCTTTGTAGACCACGCTAGGCTCCAAGCGTTCTTTGGCACTCAGTTCCTCTTTGCCGAAGAACTTTTTGCGCAGTGCGCGGCAGGCCTCGCATTCACAGGGGAACTCATATTGCAGGATGGCATTTTCGAAGCGTATGGCATCCAGGTGCAGTGCGCTCAACTCCGAGCCATACTCCGCCAGCAAGTCTTGCGCCAAGCTGATAAACGACTCTTGGTTCTGCGGGTGGTTGAGGCAGGGGAAGTTAAGGCGTATGCCGTGGATTTTTTCCATTTTCTGCCATTGTTCTTCGGGCAGGCAGCGGTCTACCGGGTTTTCGATAAGGGTTCGAGGCGTGATCCAGCTCTGCACGGCGATGCCTGCCTCCCTGGCGGCACGGCAATACTGGGCGAAATTGCTCATTGTAGGCATAAAGGCGATAACGCAGTCAATGCCCATGGCTTTTTTCCGTGCCATCTCAGGGCAAAGCTCATCGTAAGGCTCCTGCTTATTTTTCACCTGCCTGGCATGGTCCCAACAACTTAAATTAAACGACATAACCGCCCCCTTTCATACATAACACCCAAAAAATAATGAACGTCGGCTGGGAGCGCCGGCATCCTTGCCGGCTCCCCGCTCCCGCTCCCAGAAACCTCAGCCTTTTTTAGACCCCGTCCAAAAAGCTGGCCTGGCAGGAATTTGGACACGAAGACACACGAAGCTACACTAAGTCACACTAAGTCGTCTTCGTCTAAAATTAGAATTCCTGCCAAAAATTTGCATTTTTATACAATTTCAGCGTTTTTCTGCTTTGTCCGGCTCCTTTTTCCCAACAAACCAAAACGCATAAGCCCTTAGTGTTCCTTCGTGTCTCTTCGTGCCCCTTAGTGTCCTCCCCCTTAGTGTGCTTTAGTATCCAGCCGGCTCAGACACGGGTCCACTTTTCGCTGCCCTTCGCGTTGGCGACGATGGCTTCGAGGAAGCGCATTTCGGCGACTCCTTCCTCGATGCCGGGATAGTCACCGGGTTTGCCGCTGCGCATGGCTTCGACAAAGGCGTCGTAGATATTGGCGAATGCCTCGATAAAGCCCTCGGGGTGTCCGGCGGGCAACCTGGAGAGTTTGGCGGCTGCCTCTCCGGTGCCTGGCCAGCCTCGGCGCAGTATCTGCATGGGTGCGTCATTCGAGCGAATGATCAGCTCTTCGGGGCTTTGCTGTCGCCATTCCAGGGCGGCTTTATCGCCGTAGATTTTAAGTATGAAGTTATTTTCCTCGCCGGTGGCCACTTCGCTGGCGAAGATAACCCCGCGGGCGTTATCGGCGAAACGCAGCATGACGCTGCCGTCGTCGTCCAGGGCGCGTCCCTCGACGAATGTGGCCAGGTCGGCGCTGACCTCCAGTATGCTCATGCCGGTGACATACTCGATAAGGTGCTGCGCGTGTGTTCCTATGTCCGCCATGCAGCCGGAGATGCCCGCCTGCTTGGGGTCCACTCTCCACACTGCTTGTTTGCCGGCATTTGGCGCGGCCAGCCAGCCCAGGGAGTACTCGACGTTGACTTTGCGCAGCTTGCCCAGCACACCGTCGGCTACGGCTTGCCTGGCCTGCTGTATCATGGGATAGCCGCTATAGTTGTGCATCAGGCAGAAGAGCAGGCCGCTGCGCTCGATTAGCTCCTGAAGCAGGAGCGCCTCGGCAGAACTCATGGCCACCGGCTTTTCACAGAGCACATGGAAGCCGGCCTCCAGGAAAGCCTTGGAAACCGGAAAATGGAAGTGGTTCGGCGTGCAGACGCAGACAAAGTCGATGCGCTCCTCGGCGGGCAGCTGCAGCTCGCCGGCCAGCATGCTCTTGTAGTCGGCATAGCCGCGTTCGGGGCAGAGGAAAAGCTCTTCGGCGAATGTTCTCGACTTTTCCGGGTCGGTGCCAAAGACCCCTGCGACCAGCTCTATCTGTCCGCCCATTCTGGCTGCGATGCGGTGCACCTCGCCGATAAATGCCCCGGGTCCTCCCCCCACCATGCCCATTCTGATTTTACGTTTCATCATTCCGTCTCCCTAAGATTGCTCCTGTCAGGTTTGGCTCTTTGGACACTAAATTAAACCGCATCCAAAAAGCCCTTGAACCACAAAAAACACAAAAGACACAAAAAAAACTAAAAGGTAGCTGATTTTTCTTGAGAATCTGTCCATTTAGCGCCCCGAAGGGGCAACCTAATGTAGCCCAGGGTAAGCGAGGCTCCGTAGGAGCCGAGCGACACCCTGGGTAAAAGCCCCCCCCCGAATCCGGCGCCCTGTAGGGGCGCCACTAACGGCCCTTCGGTGTTATGAGCTTTTTAGACAGGGTCTAAATTACACCCTGTCCAGAAGGGTGGCCTGGCAGAAATTTGGACACTAAGTCACAAAGCTGTCGGGTCTTACTTCAGCATGGCGTCGATGATATACCAGTTCAGTTCCTCGTAGTCGCAATCGGCCTGCATTTGGGCGATCATATCCTCGTTCAGCGAGCGCGAGATTTCCAGCAGTCTGAGGAATATTTTGCGGCTATAGTCCAGATGTTTCAGGGCCACTGCGTCTTTTTGCGTGCGCATGACTTTTACATCCAGGCCCACCCATTCGCCGTCATTTCCGAAGCCATGCTGGTCGAGCACGCGCACCTGGTTGAGTGCCCGTCTCGGGTCTACGGCGCCGAAGGTCTGATCCTGGTCGAATTTCAGGCTGTTTTGGTCGTTAAGATGTACACTCCAGAGCTTTTTATGCGCCAGGGCGAAGCCCATTTCATCGGAGGGCGACAGGTTTGCCAGCAATGCGTGTGCGGTTTCGATAAGGCAGCCGACGCGTTCCGGCGCGTTGGTTAACAGCCCCATGCTGATGGCATGGCCGATGGTCGGGATATAGGTATGGTCCATAGGCTCATTGGGTTTGGACTCGATCATGATGCGTATGTCCTTGTCATAGTCCAGCATCATCTGCAGTGCGGCGGCGATGCGCTCGGTGGCCAGCACCGGGTCTTTGGCCTCGCGTATATAGGTGCCTTCGCGGGCCAGCCAAAGCACGATGTTTTGCGTGCCCAGGGCCTTGGCTATGTCTATGCAGCGTTTGCTGCGGTCCAGCGCATATTGCCGGCAAGCGGCGTCATTGTTGGTGTAGCCGCCGTCTATGGTGCGCGGGTCAAACCACATGCGCGGGGCGACAAACTCGGCTTGCAGGCCATGATCGTCAAGGACTTTTTTTAGTTCCTTGGCCTCTTTGATGATCTGCTCGGGGCTTAACTCGTTCATCTCCGGCACAGCGTCATCGTCATGGAGCTGCACGCCGTCAAAGCCCATCTGCTTGTAGGTCTTTAGCTTCTCGTTGAAGGCTATGCTGTTGCGCACCTCCGGACCGAAAGGATCAGCGCCCTCGTGGATATTCCAGGGGCCAAAGGAAAAACGAAATGTGCCTGCCATGATAATTACTCCTTGACTAGATTTTTTTGGGGGGGGACACTATGCCGCACCAAGGCAGAGCAAGCGCCTGGTGCCGAAACCGGGTTATCCTACAATATATGGCTTGAAAAAAAATATTCCTGGGGATTTTACGAAAATGCCGTTCTGTTTTCGGAGTTTGCTCTGCTTCTGTCAATTGCAGAGCCTATTAAGCTCCTGGGCGAGCGCCGCCTGCACGTGGTCGGGGGGGCAGTCTTTGTCTACATACAGCGCTGCGGCGGCGCTGACCCGGATGCGGGCGAAGGGCAGGGGGATGCGCATGGCGTCCCAGCTTTTCAGCTCGATATAGCGCGAGAAACTAAAGCAGAGCGGCACAATCGGGCGCGAGGAGAGTCTGGCCAGGGAGGCGGCGCCGGAGTGTACGCTATAGCGCGGCCCGCGCGGCCCGTCCACTGCGATTAGCGGCGACACGTCTTCGTCCAAGGCGCGTTTCAGTGCCAGCAGGGCTGGCGCGCCGCCGCGGCTTGATGAACCGCGCACTACTTGGAATTTGAAGAGTCTGGCCAGGGTGGCGATATATTCGCCGTCGCGCGAGCGGCTGATCAAGAGTGCCAGGCGGCGTCTTTGCCGACTTGGCAGCGCAGCCGCGCCAAAGATGATGCGGTTATGCCAGCAGGCGAAAATAGGAGCCTGCTCTGCATTGGCGAGAGCCGCTTCGGCCTCTGGCTCAAGTTTGAGGCGGTAGCTTAGAAACAGCAGGTGCCCCAGCCAGCTGAGCGGATAGGCCAGCCAGGCCGGCAGGCGGCGCTTGTTCTTCAAGGTGAATATTTTTCGACGGCGTTTGGGCATGACGGCTAGCTGCAATTTTTTCCTTGGCCTTAGTGCGTCTTCGTGTCCCTTCGTGCCCTCCCCCCTTCGTGTGCCTTAGACCGCGTCCAAAAAGGGGGGCCGGCAGAATTTTGGACACTAAGACACACGAAGCTACACTAAGACACACCAAGTAGTTTTCGTCTAAAATTAGAATTTCAGCATGAAATTTGCGTTTTTATG
>JAAZIY010000214.1 GCA_012800625.1 Lentisphaerota bacterium | reverse complement strand
CGGCTTCGGCAAGAGTAAGAATGCAGGATGGCTCGGGCAAGATTAAAGTCAACAAACGTGAGTTTGAAGACTATTTCACCACTGAGTCGGTGCGCAGCTATGTCATGCAGCCGCTGGCTTTAACCGGCAGCGAAGCCAACTTCGACTTCTTTGTCAATGTGCAGGGTGGCGGGCTTATAGGACAGGCCGGCGCATTGCGACATGGCATCGCCAGAGCACTGGAGAAAAATGACGAGTCGCTGCGAGCAGTGCTTAAACCCGCAGGCATGCTTACCAGGGACGCACGCGAGAAAGAACGGAAAAAACCAGGACAGCCAGGCGCGCGCAAACGCTTCCAGTTCAGCAAACGCTGAGCCGCCTTGCCATACATTTCCCCCCCAGCCGGACTTGCGTTCTAGCCTCCTTGACGCAGGTCCGGCTTTTTTTTGCCCGCAAAAAAGACGGGTGCCAAAACTGGCGCCAGTCCGCCTAAAGCCCTGTCTAAAAAGCTTGCTTGGAAGGACTTTAGACACGAAGGCAGACCAGGTTTTTAGGCTTTGTTTTTAGCTGGGTCTTGAAAAGCCCACAGTTCAGTAAACTGGAAACAGAAAGGTATTCACCATGCACAAGCTACGCGTTGCCATAGTTGGCGCCTCAGGCTACTCCGGAGAAGAGCTACTGCGCCTGCTGCTGGCTCATCCCAACCTGGAGCTAACCTGCATTACTTCGCGTCAGGAGGCCGGCAAGCCGGCCGGCGCGGTCTTCCCGCGCTATCGCGAATGCCAACTGCGTTTCATACAGCCCGATGTGGACCAAATCGCCGCCCAGGCCGACCTGGCGTTTTTGGCATTGCCGCATGGCCTGGCCAACGAGTATGCCGCGCCACTTTTGCAACGCGGGCTTAAGGTGATTGACATCAGCGCCGATTTCCGTCTGCGTAGCCTGGAAAAATATGCCCGCTATTACCAGAGCGAACACCCCGCCCCGGAACTGCTGCAAGAGGCGGTCTATGGCCTGCCCGAGTATTACCGCCAAGACATACGCCAGGCCCGCCTGGTGGCCTGCCCCGGATGCTACCCGACCAGCGTATTGCTGCCCACCCTGCCTTTGCTAAAAGTCGCACTGGTGGAAACCGGAGGCATAGAGGCATTCAGTATGAGCGGGGTTACCGGAGCCGGACGCAAGCTGGCAGCCCCATTCCTTTTCCCGGAATGCAATGAAAGCCTGAGGCCATACGCCATCACCGGGCATCGCCATCTGCCGGAAATCGAGCAGGAACTGGCTTTGGCCGCCGGTGTCAAAGAGCTGCATATCAATTTCCTGCCGCATCTGGTGCCGGTCAATCGCGGCATACACTCAACCATCCTGATGCAGGCCAAAAATGAAAAGGCCGGCGAGCAGGCGCTTGAATGCCTGCAGCAAGCATATCAAAACGAGCCTTTTGTCAGAGTGCTAGGCAAAGGCGAGCTGGCCGACACTAAAAATGTGACCATGACCAACTACTGCGAAATCGGCTGCGCATATGACCCGCATACCGGCAAAGTCATACTTTCCAGCGCCGTTGACAACCTCAGCAAGGGCGCCGCAGGACAGGCACTGCAGAACCTCAATATCATGGCCGGCTGGCCAGAAGACTGCGGACTGCGTTAAATCCCCCCCCGCCCCTGCAAAAAGCCTGGAACTGCTAAGGTACACGAAGGGGGAGGACACGAAGACACACAAAGGCACACTAAGAGGAAGCCGATTAAGCGGACAGGCCTCTGTTGCAGGATGACGCGGTCTAATTCACTACAGATTTTTAAGCTTTGGCTCGGTATTTTTAACAAGGGGCTAATATGCGCAAAAGAAACAGAAAGGGCAAGAACCCCAAGATACTGATAGTCACTCCCGAGATCACTTATTTGCCGCAGAAGATGAGCAGCCTGGCTGCCGGTCTCTCGGCCAAGGCCGGCGGGCTGGCCGACGTCTCCGCCTCCCTGGTTGCCGCCCTCTTCGAGATGGGCGCAGATGTGCACGTGGCCATGCCGTATTACCGGCGCATCTTCAACTTTGATTCGCCTGACCACTTCGAGTCAAAGAGACAGAACTACCAGAGCCGTCTGAGCCAGGAGCGCCTGCACTTCGCCCAGGACCGCATATTTTTCTATCGCGACCGGGTTTACTCCGGTTATCATGGCGAGAGTATGAAGATAAGCCTGGTGTTTCAGCGCGAAATAATCAACAATATCATCCCCAGAGTGCGTCCGGACCTCATACACTGCAACGACTGGATGACTGGCCTTATCCCCAGTTACGCCCGCCAAATGGGCATACCCAGCCTGTTCACCGTGCACAATATACATACCCAGAAAACCAGCCTGGAACAAATAGAAAACACCGGCGTGGACGCGGCATACTTTTGGAAAAACCTGTACTTCGAGCGCGAGCCGCAACGCTATGAGGAGTCGCGCGCAGCTAACCCGGTGGACCTGCTCACCAGCGGCATCTTCGCGGCACACTTTATCAACACGGTCAGTCCTACCTTCCTCAGAGAAATAGTCGAGGGCCTGCACGACGCATTCGTACCGGCCTGCATCAAGCAAGAGCTGGCAAATAAATACTACGCTGGCTGCGCCAAAGGAATACTAAATGCGCCAGACCCGGACAACGACCCCGAAACCGACCAGGCGCTAAGCGTGAATTTCAACCGCGAAAACATGCCGGATAAAAAATGGCGAAATAAAATCGCTTTCCAAAAAGCGACCGGGCTGCATGCCAACCCCGCCTCCCCGCTATTCTTCTGGCCATCACGACTAGACCCGGTGCAGAAGGGACCCGAGCTGCTCTCAAATATACTCTACAAAGTAATAGACCAGTTTTGGCCGCAGCAACCGCAGTTCGCCTTTGTCGCCAACGGGGAATATCAATCCGTCTTCAAGGGCATTGCCGACCATCACGGCCTGCAGAACCATATCGCGGTCATGGATTTCAACGACGAGCTTTCCCGCCTGGGCTTCGCCGCCGCCGATTTCATCCTAATGCCCTCGCGCTTCGAACCCTGCGGCCTGCCGCAGATGATAGGACCGCTCTACGGTGCGCTGCCCATAGTGCATGACACCGGCGGACTGCATGACACGGTCAGTCACCTGGAGGCAGAGCGAAACCAAGGCAACGGCTTCGTCTTCAAGTTCTATGATTCCGAAGGACTGCACTGGGCCATTGAAGAGGCCATGAGCTTCTATCAACAAGACCAGGAGTTGAAAAACCGGCAAATACAGCGTATTATGGGAGAGGCAAAAGCCAGCTTCAACCATGCCAACACCGCTGACGCATATATCGGGGTGTACGAGCAAATGCTCGAAAGACCCCTGGTGCAGTGGCAGCAATAAACCAGAGGTGAAAAAATGTTGAATCCGCAGGAAAAAATCATCAGCCTCGAGAACTTGGGTGCCTGGCGTCAGGCGCGCGCGTCCAAGTCCGGCAAGCTAGTGTTCACCAATGGGGTATTTGACCTGCTGCACCGCGGGCATCTGCAGTATTTGCAGGAGGCCGCGCTTCTGGGCGAGCTGCTGGTCTGCATCAACGACGACGCCTCAGTGCGCCGGCTTAAAGGAAGAGAGCGCCCTTTGCTCAGCGCAGAGGACCGCGCCTTTATGCTGGCCTCATTGCAGGCGGTCAGCGCCGTATGCGTTTTTAGTGGCGACCGAGCCAGCGAGGCGATCTCCTTGGCTAGTCCCGACATCTATGTCAAGGGCGGTGATTATTGTGAAGACAGCTTGAACCGCGAGGAGTACGCCGTACTGAAATCAATCAATGCCCAGATCAAGTTTATTCCTTTCGTCGAGAACTATTCGAGCAGCTCGCTGCTTGAACGCATCAAGGCCATGAGCAGTGTCAAGCCTGGTGCGGACTGGCCCGAGCAGCTCGATCCGGCTCTCGCCCTGCTCTACAGCCGGCGCAGCATCCGCAAATTCAGCGCCGAGGCCGTAGCCCAGGAGACTTTGCGGGAGCTAATCAAGGCGGGCATGGCGGCGCCCTCGGCCAGAGCCAGAAACCCCTGGGAATTCGTCATCGTGCAGGATGAGGCCCGTAAGCACGAGCTTGCCGGCCTGCTGCCGGCTGGCGCCTTCCTGGCAAATGCCGCCGCCACGATTGTCGTCTGCGGCGACATCGACAAGGCTCATGACCAGGCCGAGTCCTTTATGTTACAGGACTGTTCCCTGGCGGCGCAAAATATCCTGTTGGCCATCACTGCCTTCGGGCTGGGAGCCTGTTGCCTGGGCATACACCCGCGCCAGGATCGCATAATTGCAGTGCAAAATATGTTTAAACTGCCCAAAAATATTATCCCGGTGCTAGGCATTACCTTGGGCTGGCCGCAGGAACATAAAGAGCCGAGAAGCAATTTCAGGGAAGAAGCGTTGCACTGGTATTGATTTTTAGGACACCAAGACACACTAAGGCACACTAAGCCACACCAAGTCATCTTCGTCTAAAATTGAAATTTCAGATTGCTCGAAATTTTGCAATTGCAGTTTACCTGCTTAATCAGCTTCCTCTTTGTTTCCGCTAGCTTTCCCAGGCGCTATTGCCCAGCAGTCCCTCGCTGAAAAATACCGCCTTGCAGTCCGCCTCATGGAGCATGCGGGCAACCAGCTCGATGCGGTCCATATGGTCGGGCAGGTAGTTGACATAATACGGGAAGGAATATTGTTCGTGACTGGCGGCGCCAAAGACCTCGTTGCCGGTCTCCCTGGCCAGATCAAAGTGGTTCTGCACGCGGGCGGCAGTGTCGGCCAAGGCAACCAGGTTGCAGCAAATCATGCCGCGGGCAATAAAACAGCCCAGCTCGAAATTGTAATACTTGCGCTCGCGCAACAGATAGCTGTCCTCCTCGGGACGGTGAAAATAGTCCGCCCCAAAAGATTCGCCCTGGCTGATGTCGCTGCTTTGCTGCACCTGGCTAATGTCGCTTTTCATCCCCTTGCGCCCGGCGGCGCTAGGCCCGCCGGAGATAAATGGACGCATGGTGCAAGTACAGCAGGGGCTGCCGCGGCGGATAAACTCCTCGGCGCAGGATGGCTGTAGCGCGCCCCAGTGAACATTAATGGGGGCGATAAAGCTCTGCTCGCCGCAAATACGCTGCAGATGCCCCCGCACCAAGTCGTAATCGGCGCAGAACTGCGACAGCTCAACCTCCTCGTAGGGACGGTCAGGAAACTCGCTGTAGGAATGAAAAGAGAATTTCAGCCAGTCGGACTGCTCGATGAACTCCTGCCTGTAACAGTCGGGCATCTCGGCCAGGGTAAACTCCTGGTGTGCGTTGTGATAAAAGCAGTTAAGCGTTAAACGCAGACCCCAGCGCCGGTGTATCTCGCGCAGGCGCTTGAGATAAAAATGATCGAAGGCGCTCTTGGGACGCTGCTTGGCCAGGTCGGTGAAGAGAAATATATTGTCGTCAATATAGAAATTATATCGTTTGAAGGATTTTTTATCCCAGACCACTTGTATCTCATGGGCATATTCGCCCAGGCTGCCGGCGGCCACCGCTTTGATGCGGTTGAACTTCTCAGTCAAACTAACATCGGCCCAAAAACGCCGCCCGCTACAAGTGGCAGGCTGGGCATTGACCCAGACCTGCCCGCCGTGATCACAAATGCCCTCTACCCTGACGCTGAGTGAATCCGAACTCTCGCGACCGTGAAAATGCGATAAAACCGCACCCTGACGAAAATTGCTGATCTCGAGCATAGTTGTCCTCCACCATGAGAAAACAAAACTAAAGTGTATCTTAGACCCCGTCCAAAAAAGTCATAACGCCGAAAGGCCGTTAGTGGCGCCCCTACAGGGCGCCGG
>JAAZIY010000213.1 GCA_012800625.1 Lentisphaerota bacterium | reverse complement strand
GCTTTTTATAGCCGAATTTGATCCGAAAAAAGGTTGCCTGATAAAATCCAGCGAGACCTGCGTGTTCCCTTTGCGCTACGTAGACGAAAACAGGCAAAAGCCCGCCTTGTTGGGCAACTTCCATCCCTGCATTATCTCCGAAAACGAGGCGCTGATCAGCGTCGGGGAAAATATTCCGGGGCAACGCCAGGCCGGCAATACCCTGCAAGCTAGAATTAAATGCTAAAAGGATGACTCAAAGAGGCGGGTTTGACTTCGCATGACTTCGTGTCCAAATTCCTGCCTACACAGCTTTTTGGGCGCGGTCTAAATATTAACCAACTTCTGAAAAATTTAAATGAGCACAAAAACTAAAATCAAGTCGGGTCAGCCGGTTTACATGGTGAAGGTTCACTATCAGGATCCGGCTCTTTATGAATTGGTGGGACTGCTGGGATATGACTGCGTGTGGATATGCAATGAGCATGTGGGCATAGACGCGGCCAAAATGGACGGCATCATCAGGGCCTGCCGCATCTCCGGCATGGACGCAGTAATACGCATCAAGCCGGCAAACTATCAGCCCATGCTGCATGTGCTAGAGTTCGGCGCCAAGGGTATCATGCTGCCCCGAGCACAAAATGCACAGGAAGTGGAAAAAGTAGTAAGCGATATGAAATTCTATCCGCAAGGGCGCAGAGGCCTGGACGGGGTGAATGCCGAAGCGGCCTATGGACTGACCCCTATGCGCGAATATATTGAAAAGGCCAATGAGGAGAATTTCCTGATCGTGCAAATTGAGGACCCCGAAGCCCTGCCACACATAGAAGAGATCGCTGCCCTGCCAGGCGTAGATGTGCTTTTTGTCGGCCCGGGTGATCTCTCCATGAACCTGGGCATAGCCGGCGAATTCGAGCATCCGCGCATGCTGCAGATATATGAACAAGTCGTGGCGGCCTGTCAAAAACACGGCAAGGCCGCCGGCATACCCTGCCGGCCAGATAAGCTGCCCCAGTATATGGAATACGGTTTCCGCTTTTTTGCCGGCGGCGCCGACTACCACTTTATCCGCAATGGCTACACTGAACTGCGCGCTCAACTCGAACAGCTGGGTATCAGCCTGAGATAAAGCGCGAAAACAAGCCACAAATGCGCCTTTGTGTCTTAGTGTCCAAAATTCTGCCAGGCCACATTTTGGATGAGGTACGTCTAGCCATGAAGATAGACCAGAGCAGCATCCTCGCATTTCTGCAAAACCTGCTCTCCGGCAAGTTCGAAATCGAACTTGAGGAAGAGCTGCATGGGCAGGAACTGCTCTCGGCCAGCTGCCCGCATATGCATAAAAACTGGGAGTTGAAATTTGTGCCTTTGCAGGGATCAGACGAGGGCTGTGGCATCGTCGTTGTCTCTCCCGGCCTGGTGCACGCCACGTCGCCATGCCATTTTTTTTCTGTTGAGATCAGTCATTATAGTTTACGCATAGGGCATCTAAGCAGCCCGGACTGTTTGCGTTTTTTTGTTGCGGACGAGGATTTCAAGCTCAACACGCTGCCTGAGCTGCTCGCCGCCCTGATTAAGATTGGCGGCGAGCGGCGCTTCTTGTCCACCCGGAAAAAGCTGATGTCCGCCATTCTTCAGCATCTTTTTGATCTACTGGAATTGCTTCACCGCTCCATTGACACGCGCGGCACATTCAAGCCACTGAGCAAGGCACTGGAATACATTCAGCACAATTACTACATCTCCAGCATCGAGGTTAAGGACATCGCCGATTTTGCCGGGGTTTCCGCTCAATATCTGAACCGTATCTGCATGTCGGAAAAAGGAGCCAGCCTGCGTCAGCTTCTGATCAAAGAGCGTCTGTCTAAAGCATACGAACTACTGCTTGAGGACAAGTATTACATTAAGGAGATCGCCAGGATCACCGGCTGGAACTGTCCGGCGTATTTCTCCAACTGTTTCCGTAAGCACTATGGCTGTTATCCCACTCAAGTCAAAGAACAACGATAGCGGTTCACCCCCCCCCTTTTGGACGGGGTCTTGGGTAAGCAAGCTTTCCAGATTGTAAATAGACCCCGTCCAAAAAAGATGTGGGGTTCCTGGGACAAGCCGGCTTCTAGCCTATTGGCGCTAGACCCCATCCAAAAAGGTCATAACGCCGAAAGGCCATCAGTGGCGCCCTTACAGGGCGCCGGATTCGGGAGGGCCTTTACCCAGGGTAGTGC
>JAAZIY010000030.1 GCA_012800625.1 Lentisphaerota bacterium | reverse complement strand
GCGTGTTCTCCGCTGGCTTTAGCCGGCGTGTTCTCCGCTGGCTTTAGCCTGCGTAAGTTCGTAGTTCAGGCTTTAGCCTGCGCTCTCCGCAAGCTTTAGCTTGCGTTGCTCTCCGCCGGCTCAGTGCCGGCGCATGTTCGTAGTCCAGACTTTAGTCTGCGCTCTTAGCCAGCTTTAGCTTGCGTTGTTCTCCGCTGGCTCAGTGTCGGCGTGTTCCCCGTCAACTAAGGACACTAGAAAATATTCGATCTAAACGAAATCGGGCTGCTTGAGTAAATTTTTTTTATTCTTCTTTATGATTCTTATAATAAAGCACTTGCAAGAATTTAAGTGATCTGTTTTGTGCTGAGAACAGGGGATGGAGGCGCTTGACTCGAATGTAAAGGAGGCATTTTGTACCGCTGGTAGAAAATAGGCGAAACAGCCCCAAAATAAAAATAAAGAAAATAAGCCGAAAAATGCCGGAATAAAAATAACTCAAGGGGGAAAACAGTGAAAAAAATGACAAAACACAGATGGTTAAACGTTAAGTAACTACTAGTAACTCAATTAAGGTGAACCGGCGCGTGTATTTCTTATTCATTGTTATTACCTTGGTTTTTTTGTTTTGCGTTAATTTTTTTTGTGCTGGCAGTTTCAATCCTAGCAACAAAAAACGTATAACAAACACCATTTATTGCCACAGTGCTGGCACAATTATATTGGTGCTAACTTTGATCCCGTCTAAATAGTTTTTGAACCACTAAGACACACCAAGCAGCCTTAGTTAAAAATTAAAATTTCTGCCAAAAAGTGCGTTACAAATCCAAACAGACGAGCGGCTTATGCGACGCCTGCGGCGCATAAGCCCTTAGTGTGCCTTCGTATCCAAGATTCTACCTTGCAGTTATCTCACTGCAGGTTTTGCACCTTGACTATTTCTCCTTCTTTTCTGGCTGAGCTGTTGGCTGCCACGGCCATGGCCATGTAATGCACGCTTTCCTCCGCTGTCAGCAAGGGTGGCCGGTTTTCTTTGACCACATTGACAAACTCGTGCACCAGATAGGGATGGCTGCCGCCATGGCCCTGGGGCTGGAAGTCGTCATGCGGCAAGGCGTTTGGATTGTAAATCAGCTTGAATTGGTTCTGTACTTCCTGTGGCAGGGGATCACGCATTTCTTCGGCGCTCATCTGCTTGAAGCCTTTCCAAGGCCAATTCGGGTTTTGTGGATAAGGCTCGGTTTCCATGATCGGCTTGGCTGTGCCGGCAGTGCTGCGCTCATTGCACTGCCAGACATTTCGGGAAAAGCTGCCGCTTTTGCCGAAAATGCGGAAGATTTCGGACTCGTCCCTGTCAATGCTGGTGGCTCCTACTTCTCGGAGTTCGGATATGCGCAAGCTGCTGCCGTTGGCCAATTGATATAGGGCGCTGATATTGGTGAAGTCGTCATGCTTGAAGTAGGGGTCATTGTTGCTGTTGGGCGTGCCATAGGCGCTGACCTTTAAGGCCCGGGTCTGCATCACATTGATAGGCCCGGCAATGGAATGGGTAGGATAATTCATGGGAGTGCCGAATTTGCCGCGCTGCGTATATGCCTCCATAAGGGCATTATACTTGCTGCCAATCACGCCGGTGGTACGGTGTTCCAAGACCTTGCGCAAATTACTGCCGCCATTGATGCCGCCATCGACGTCGTGCACATACTCGCCTTCGGAGTAAACGTATTCGCCAAAGGCTCCTTCAGCGGCCATGCGCCGGCAGAACATGGTCTGTGCTCTGTAGATAGTGGTCTCGCCAAGCATATATTGGCAGCCGCTGCTGCGGCTGGTCTGCAGAATTTTGGCGGCCCATTCCAGGGTTTCCTCATCGTCGGGTATGGTGATGAGCGGCACGGCGCTGTAGACATGTTTGCCGCTCTGCATGGCTTCAATGCATTGCGGGGCATGCAGCCAGGGCTGAGTGATAATCACCAGGCCGTCCAAGTCGGCCTGGCAGATCTCAGCCAAAGTGGCGTAGCAATCTGCGGGGTTAACCTTGTCAGCCATAAATGGGTCTTCAAGGAATTTTTTCACTTTTTCCGGCTCGCTGTCGCAAAGCGCGATGCGGTCCACGTCGGGATGCGCCTTGAACAACTTGGCAAACTGACTGCCAAAGCTACCTAAGCCCACCAAGCCTAAAGAAATGCCCATAACTGCTCCATAAAATTAGCGCGTCAAAAACGACACAAGAACAAACAAATTTATTATTACAACCGACAGGCGAATTTCATTATGCCAGGAGCACCTTAACCCCGTTTTTCTGCAGTTGCCCTAGAAGCTCCTGATTGGCATTTTTATCCGTAATCAAGGTAAACTTTTCTCCGTTTATTTTTCCAAAGGGAACGAAGGAGTGTTTGCCCAGTTTGCTGCTGTCCGCCAAGATCAGCACCTGCTGGCTTTGCTGCAAGACCGCGGCCGCCAGCTGTGCGGTATCATCATCGGTGGCGCTAAGGGTGGCGTCGGCGGCGATGCCGTCAGTGCCAAGCACCGCTTTGCTGAAATGATAGCGCTGCAGGTTGTCTAGAGCCAAAGGCCCTGCCAAGTCCAGGCGTTGGCCGCGCATATTGCCGCCGAGCAGCAGCACCGGGCAGTATTGCGCCAGGGAGGCTCCAAAGGCCAGTGAGTTGCTGACTATGCTCAAGTCGATGATCTCGGATTTTTCCAGTCGCTGACAAAGCGCATTGCCGCATTCGAGCACGGTAGTGCCGGAGTCGAAAAAAATGCGGTCATGGCTTTCCAGCAAAGCTGCGGACTGTCGTCCTATGGCCTGTTTTTCACAGACCATGCTGGCTGCCTCTTGCTGGAAAAAGTAGGGCTGGGCCTGTGAAGCGTCGGCCAGGCGGCAAGCCCCGTGCAGGCGCAAAACCTTGCCAGCCTCCTCCATTTCCAGTAAATGCCGGCGCACTGTTACCTCGGTGCGCTCCACGGCGGAGGCAATGACCTCTATGCGCAATTGCCCATGCTGACGCAATAAGGCCAAGATTTTGCTTTGCGTTACTTTAGCTTTGCCCATAAATCAAAATTCCTCCAGATAAAAGGGTAAAATATTGCAAAAAAAGAAAAAGTCAAGTAAAAGTACAAAAAATAAGATTTTTATGATAAAAATGCCGACTTTGGACACTAAGACACACTAAGTTTTCTCACGCTTTAGTGTCCGGCTTACTCTGTATTTTCTGTCATTGTCTCTTAACCTCTGGTTTGATGATGATAGCAAAAACTACACTTTGAAAATGATTGCAAAGAACATTTATGGCATTATCTTAGTGGGGTGTCTACAAAAGTTTTATTTTAACTGCATTTGCCACTATTCTCTGCATTTAGGTTTATCGCTATGATACAGTCTGTCTGTTTATCTTTGTCAGACCTGCTTGGTTCTTCATATATCGACTCAGTTTGCCGTGCTTCTGCGGCCTTGGGGCTGGGCACTTATGACTCTCTGCTGGAACTGGGACAGCGCAAGGTGGATTTTTACCCTGCTGAACTGGCAGATTTTTTGGATGCACAACTGGAGCAAAGCGGTGAGGCGCTTTTTCCTGTCTTTGCAGGAAGCAGTGCCGGCGCCGGCACGCAGGCTTTTGAGGCGGCTTTGCATCGTCAAAGCGCCCCTTTGTCGGGCTTGGGTTTTTTTCGTTTACCGGAGGATGGCTGTCCCGCTCTGATTGCCAAAAGCGAGCATTACCAGGCCAGTTTAGGACATAATTTTCCCGGCTATGGCCTGCTGCAATTCGCTGCCCGCATTGGCATAACCAATATAACCCACAATAATACCCGTGGCCACGTTACTCGTTTACTTGAGCGCGAGCTTATACGCGTGGCCAATGGTCTGCAGCGTGAAGAGCAAGAGCAGCTTGAAGCGCTCATAGCCTCTGATGAGCCTCATTTGCTGAACCGCGTGTTAAATTTGCAGACCGGCAGCCTGGCTTGCGAAGCGGCACTGAAAATGATGTTGGCGAGATTCTATCGGCTTCAGGATAATTTTCCCGAGCCGGTGCACAGCGGCAAAACCCCGGTTTTTTTGGTCATGGGAGATTTCAAGGGCGGCAAGGAGGCCAACTATCACGGCACCAATATCTTGAACCAGTTGTTACGCGGCATGTGGCCGGGTCTGGCTGCCAGAATGGAAGCGGCTGGCATCTATAAATGCCAGCCGGTACCTATCAACGATTATGCGGCCTTTGCGGAGATATTTGCCCGCGAGCATTCCGGGAACAGCCGGGTGGCCGGATTCATGCACGAGTTGGTGCTGATGAACTATGGCGGCATACGCTTGCAAAATGCTTATGTGCAGGCCTGTCACAAGCTCTGTCAGGAAAATGAGGTGCCGGTCTTTATTGATGAAATACAAAGCTGCATGTGGTCTCCGGAAATGCTGCTTTACAAGGAATATGGCTGCCGTCCCGACTTTGTCGCCATAGGCAAGGGTTTTTCCGGCGGCACCTATCCGGCCTCGCGCTTGCTTTGTAGCGCGAAGATGGACAACCTGAACCAGTTTGGCGCCCTGGTGACCAACGGCCAGGAGGAGCTGGCCAGCCTGGCATACCTGATTACCATGCGCTTCGCCGAAGAAAATGCCGCCCATATAAAAGAGGCGGGATTGAGCTGGCAAAAAATGCTGACCGAATTGCAGGGCAAAAATACGCACTTGATTAAGA
Organism: Lentisphaerota bacterium; assembly: GCA_012800625.1. Lineage (GTDB taxonomy): Bacteria > Verrucomicrobiota > Lentisphaeria > Oligosphaerales > Oligosphaeraceae > JAAZIY01. Next base: position 1,631 of record JAAZIY010000030.1, on the reverse strand, counting down.
AAATCGAGGGTGACGGGCTACTGGCCAGCATCTTTTTTCACCAGGCGGAAAAAGCAGTGCAATTCTGCCAAAAGATGCAAGAAAAACACCACGTCGATATCAGTGCGCAGACCTATAAGGCGGATTGTCCGCCAGCCGCATTAAGCAAGCTGCCGCTAATTGCTTCGGAGAAAATGATGCGGCGGATCATCGCCAAGATGTCAGTGAGCCTCAACGAACTGCAAGCCTAACAACCATTTTGAAGATAGCTTTGCCTTATGTACAATTATCTGGGATTTGATTTGGGCACCGGTGCGGTCAAGGCGGTATGCTGGTCTCCGAGCAGAGGGCTTTTGGCTCGGCTCAGCGAGCGCCTGGTTTTCAGCAGCAGCACAGCGAGCTGCTATGAGTATGATGCGGAAGCTCATTTTTCTCTGGTATTGGGTATGATGCGGCGCCTGGCTGAGCAGGCTGAGGCTCCCATCGCCGGGCTGGCTTTTGCGGCGGCCTCGGGAAACACCCTGATTTGCGACCAGCAAGGCAGGCCCTTGACTGCTGTAATCAGCTGGCTGGACCAGCGTCTGCCCTGGCAGCCGCCGGATGATTGGCAGGTAAGACAAGTCACCGGCTGGCCTGGCATCCCCAGCTTTCCCCTTATGCATCTGCAATGGTTCAAGGAGAACAATCCTGCACTTCTGCAAGGCAGCTGCATAGGCATGAACAACGACTTTTTGCAATGGCGCCTCTGTGGCAGGCGTGTCTTGGACCATTCCAGCGCCACGCCTTTCTATTTGCAGGAGCAGAGCCAGCGGAGATGGCACAAGCCATTTTTGCAATACTATGGCATTAGCGAAGAACAACTGCCTCAATTGCTGGCGCCCGGCAGTAAAATTGCTGTTCTGAAAGAAGAGTATTGGCATGCCAAGCTGGGACAGGAATGTTTTTTGTATGCCGGCAGTTTTGATCATCCTGCCGCCGCCAGGGCGTCAAATATCAGCAAGCCCGATGAGATGCTGCTCAGTTGCGGCACCAGCTGGGTTGGCCTTTATCCGGTGCGGCGGCGCCAGGATGTGCCCATGCAAGAGCTTTGCGACCCATTTCAGTCGGCACATGGCGCTTGTTGGGCAGGCATGTTTTCAGTGTCCGGCATAGGGCTGGAAATAGAGGATTTCATTTTGCAGCGCTATGGCAAGTGCGCGCAACGCTATGAGCAGTTCAACCAGGAAGCGCTAAGCCCTGACAGTGCCGCCGCCGCCCTGATGCAAGATGTATGCCGGCGTTTTGCCGATAAACTAGGCGCGCGGCGTCCCAGACGCATCGTGATGTGCGGTGGCCCCGCCGAAGGAAAAGCCTGGCCCATTATCCTGCAAAAAACCCTGCAATTGCCTATACAGACCTCGCCCTACCAAAGCTACGCCGGCGCTCTGGGAGCCGCAATGCTGGCCGCCGCAAAAACCGTCTGAAAATAACCAGCACAGCGATGCAATTAAGTCCGCGTCCAAAAAGCTTTGAGCCACGAAGACACGCTAAAGAACAAAAGAGGAAGCTGATTAAGCAGACAGGCTACAAATTCAAGTTCTCAAATAATTTGTTTTTATCTCAACAAAACTGAAAAAACCGATGAAGCTGCATAAAAAATGCAAGTTTTTGGT
>JAAZIY010000212.1 GCA_012800625.1 Lentisphaerota bacterium | reverse complement strand
CTTAGTGTGTCTTAGTGTGTCTTAGTGTGTCTTAGTGTGTCTTAGTGTGTCTTAGTGTGTCTTAGTGTGTCTTAGTGTCCAAAAAAAAATCCTATGTCGACTTGCAAAGTCATATTTCACGGTTTATTGTATCTCTCATGCAAAAAAACCGCACATACAGCTCGCTATTTTGGTCTTGGTCTTGGCGTTAATACCGTCAGGACCGGGTTGTTTTTGTGTGTATTGTAGCTCTGACGGATTAAACTCACTGTAGTTTAATCCTTTTTTTTTGAAGCCACACCCGGCCTGTCCGAGTGTGGCTTTTTTGTGTTTAAATTCCGAGGTTTTTGCAAGGAGCAGCATATGTTGAAACAAAGTTTTGCCGAGTTTGATTTTTTGTCCCAGGGTCATGATCTTGTGCCTGTGTATGCCGAGTTTTTGGCTGATTTAGATACTCCGGTTTCGGTTTTAAGCCGTTTTATCGGCGACGAGAATGTACTGTTGCTTGAGAGTATCGAGGGCGGCGAGCGTTTTGGGCGCTATTCATTTATCGGCTTAAACCCCTACGCCTTGTTCCGCATCAGTGCAGGCAAGGCCTACTACGAGGAAAACGGGGTCTGCCGCGAGTTGCCGCATGAAGGCAATCCATTTGAGGCCTTGCGCCGCCTCGTCGGCCAGCAACGCATCGCCGCCACGCCGGGACTGCCGCCGCTTTTCGGCGGAGCGATGGGTATGATAGGCTATGAGGCGGTGCAGTACTTCGAAAACCTGCCCGCAGCCAAAACCGCGCCAGAGACCCCCGAGGCCAGCTTTATGCTCACCGACGAAGTAGTCGCCTTTGATAATCGCAGTCATACAATCAAGACCATTATCTCCGTCAGACTAAAAGAGTATGCCGGCTTGCAGGAGGCTTACCAGGACGCCGAGCTTAGGGCCAGGCTAATCATGCAAAAAATCCAGCTGCCTATGCGCCTGAGACCGGAGGCACGGCTGCCGGAATCGCTGCCAGAGCTGCAAAGCAATATGAGCAAAGAGGAATTTTGCCGCATGGTGGAAAAAGGCAAAGAGCAGATAGTGAAGGGCGAGGTGCTGCAGATAGTGCTCTCGCAGAAATTCAGTGCCCCTGCCGTCTCTTCGCCGCTGCAAATCTATCGCGCCCTGCGTCTGCAAAATCCGGCTCCCTACACTTTCTTTTTGAAGCTTGGCGAGCTGGCATTGTTAGGCTCCTCTCCGGAGACCATGGTGAAGTTGGAAAATCGCTGCAGCTCACTGCGGCCCATTGCCGGCACACGGCGGCGCGGCAGGAGCGAAAGCGAGGACCGCGCGCTTGCCGATGAACTGCTCAAGGACGAGAAAGAACGTGCCGAGCACATCATGCTGGTGGATCTGGGCCGCCATGACTTGGGGCGTCATGCCCTGCCTAACAGCGTACAGGTAAAATCTTTTATGCGGGTGGAGCGCTACTCGCAGGTCATGCACCTGGTCAGCGACCTGGAGGCCATATTGGCTCCGGAATATGATGCCTTCGACCTGCTGCAAGCCGCCTTGCCCGCCGGCACGCTTTCCGGCTCGCCTAAAACACGCGCCATGCAGCTGATTAACGAGTTGGAGCCGGAGGCGCGCGGGGTTTACGGCGGCGCAGTGGGTTACTTCAGCTACAATGGCAATATGGACCTATGCATCACTATCCGCACCATAGAGATACGTAATGGCAAGCTACATATACAAGTGGGCGCCGGCATCGTCAACGACTCGCAGCCGGAGATCGAGTATGCCGAAACCATAAACAAGGCTTCTGCGCTCTTCAAGGCCATTAATCTGGCGGCCCATAACTTCAAGCTCGCTGAAATGTAAGCCGGAGTTTTTGAGATACAAAAGCATAGCAAAAGTAAAGGGAAAATACCATGATTATTGTCATTGACAACGGCGACTCATTCGTCTATAACATCATTCATCTGCTGCATTCTTTACAAGCCAAGCCTAAGCTGATAGGCGCAGCGCAGCTGCAAGCAGAACAAGTCCTCGCTTTGCGCCCGGACGGCATCGTGCTCTCTTCGGGCTTTGGGGCAGTAGAAAAGGGGGGAGGGCTTGAAAACCTCATTCATGCCGCGCTGAAGTCGCGCCTGCCGCTTTTGGGCCTCGGGGTAGGGCATCTGGCCCTGGGGCAGTATTTTGGTGCGCAAATCGTGCCGGCCAAAAGGATTATGCACGGCAAGCTGGCGCAAATCGAGCATCAGGGCGAGCGCCTTTTCTGCGGCCTAAAAAAGCAGTTCAAGGCTTTGTGTTATTATTCGCTGGCTCTGCAGAAAGACAGCCTGCCCGCCGAGCTGCAGATAAGCGCCTCTGCCGAAGACGGCGAACTGATGGCCATAGAGCATAAGCAGGCGCCGCTCTTCGGACTGCAATACAACCTGGAATCACTGCTGAGCAGCAGCGGCAAGCAGCAAATGGCGAATTTTGTGAAAATCAGCGCCAACAAGGAATACTAAGTTCAAGCGAAAGGAGATGAATATGCTGAAAGCTTATCTGGAGAAGATTTTTAGTCGCCGCGACCTGGAGGCTTCCGAGATGGACCAGTTGCTTGGGCTGCTGGTGAACGAGGAGGTCTCGAATGCTCAGGCCGGCGCCTTGTTGGCCGCCATGCGCATGAAGGGCGAGAGTGTCAGCGAGCTGGTGGGTGCCGCACAGATGCTGAGGCGCAATGCCACTTTCATAGACTGCGGCGCTCGCGAGGTGGTCGATGTGGTGGGCACCGGCGGGGACGGCGGGGTCAGCTTCAATGTCTCGACCACATCCGCCCTGGTTGCCGCCGGTGCCGGCGTGCCCATAGCCAAACACGGCAACCGCGCAGTATCGGGAAAATGCGGCTCCGCCGATGTGCTTGCCGAGCTGGGCTTCAATCTGCTGGTGGAGCCGGCCAGGATGGAGCAATGCATCTGCGAACACGGCATAGGCTTTATGTTTGCGCAAAAAATGCATCCGCAGTTTGGCAAACTGGCGCCGCTGCGCCGCGAACTGGGCTTCCGCAGCATCTTTAATATGCTCGGCCCGCTATGCAATCCGGCAGGTGCAACGCGAATGCTGGTCGGAGTTTTTGCGCCGGAGCTTTGCGAGCTGTTTGCCGCTGCCTTGTTGGAGCTAGGCGTCAAACATGCCATGGTAGTGCATGGCAATGATGGTTTGGACGAGATCAGCTGTTGCCAGACCACCCGGGTCTGCGAGCTGAAAGAAGGCAGAATCTTCAGCTACGAGCTTTATCCGGAGCTATTGCTGGGGGAAAGCTTCACTGCCGAGGAAATTGTCGGCGGCGAGGTGGCCGAAAATGCCGCCATTCTGTCGGCAGTCATCAATGGAACCGAGCGCGGCGCCTGTCGCGCCATCAGCGTCTTGAACGCCGGCGCAGCCTGTTATCTGGCTGGGCTAGCCGATGACTTGCCAGAGGGAATTAAAATGGCCGAACAGTCCATTGAACAGGGCAGGGCGGCGGAAAAACTACAAATCCTCATAGAAGAGAGCCAAAGCTGATGAACATACTGCAAAAAATCGTCCGCGACCTGCGTCCTGCCCTGAGCTTGCGGCAGTCACGCCGCGCTCTTTCCAGCCTGCTTCGAGACGCGGCTGAGTTGCCAGCACCAGCGGATTTTACCGCCGCTTTGTCTGCACCTGGCATTAATGTGATCGCTGAGCTTAAAAAGGCTTCGCCTTCCAAAGGTCTTATCCGAGCCGACTTCGATGTGACCCGCTGCGCCGTAGAGCTTGAGGCGTATGGCGCAGCGGCACTTTCGGTTCTGACTGAAGAAAACTACTTTGACGGAAGTTTGGCAAACTTGCAGGCGGTTTCAAAACTGGTGCAAATTCCGCTGCTTTGCAAGGATTTCATCATCGAGCCTTATCAGATCTGCGAGGCTCGACTGCACGGCGCCTCGGCGGTGTTGCTGATTGCCGCGCTGCTTTCCGACCAGCAGCTGGATGAATTATGCGCTTTTGCCGCAGAGCTGGGGCTGGCGGTACTCGGCGAGGCGCATAGCCAGGAGGAACTCGAACGCCTGCTAGCCAGCAAAATCAGGCTGATCGGGATCAATGCCCGAGACTTGAAGAGCTTCCGCTGTGACCTGGAAGGCGCGGAAAAACTGCTGCGGCAAATACCGGCGGAACGCATCGCCGTAGCCGAAAGCGCCATCAGCCAGGCCGACGACATTCAGCGTCTGCAGACGGCGGGCGCCAGGGCTTTTCTGATTGGCGAAAGCCTGATGCGTGCCGAGTCGCCCGGCAACAAACTAAGGGAGCTTCTATGTCATGCCTAGTGAAATTCTGCGGCATATGCCGCCAGGAGGACCTGCAGGCGGCCATTGAGCTTGGCGTTGACTACGTCGGCTTTATCCTGGTGCCAGGCACGCCGCGTTACCTCCAGGAAGCACAATTGCACAGCCTGCTGCAGGAAGGCACCGCGCCGGCCAAGACGGTGCTGGTGACCAGTGACCTGCCGCTGCCGGAAATAGAACGGCTCTTGGCAAAGTTCAAACCCGCGGTAATCCAACTGCATGGGAACGAAACCGCGGACTACTGCCGGCAGATACGCGGCGTCGAACTGTGGAAGGCGCTGCATCTGCGCAGCAGCGCAGACTTGCAGGCAGCCATGCAATACCCGGTGGACAGGCTGCTGCTCGATGCCGCCAAACCTGGCTCCGGCATGAGCTGTGACTGGAAACTGGCCGCTAAAATCTGCGCTCAGCGCAGCTGTTTCCTGGCCGGCGGCATTAATCCGGATAATGCCCAAAACGCCTGGCATCAAAGCGGTGCCTGCGGACTAGACATAGGCAGCGGCATAGAAAAAAGCCCTGGCACGAAAGACCATGACAAAATGCGCCGGCTGATGGAAAATATCCGCAGACACTAGCAACAAAACGGGACTTTGAACACTAAGACACACTAAGTCACACCAAGTTTTTTTGAAAGGAATTCATTATGCAAACCCATTACGGCATTTATGGCGGGCAGTATATCTCCGAGACACTGATGCCTGCCTTGTTGGAACTTTCCGAGGCCTACTTTCGCATCAGTGCAGAAAGTGATTTTCAAGACGAGCTCAAGCTTTTGCTGCGTGACTACGTGGGACGCGAGTCGCCGCTGTATTTTGCTCGGCGCTTGAGCGCGCAGCTGGGCTCCGCCCGAATTTATCTGAAGCGCGAGGACCTGAACCACACCGGAGCGCACAAGATCAACAATTGCCTGGGTCAGGCGCTTTTGGCCAGACGCATGGGCAAAAGACGCCTGATCGCCGAGACCGGCGCCGGCATGCACGGGGTGGCCACCGCTACCGTGGCCGCATTGCTGGGGATGGACTGCGAGGTTTACATGGGCAGCTGCGATGTGCGTCGCCAGGCAGTCAATGTGGAACGTATGCAAACCCTGGGTGCCAGGGTAATCGAGGTGAGCGAAGGCTCAGCCACCTTGAAGGATGCCATGAACGAAGCCCTGCGCGACTGGAGCGCCAGACCCGAGGACACCTTCTACCTGATTGGCACCGTGGCCGGGCCTTATCCTTATCCGCGTCTGGTGAAGGATTTCCAGTCGGTCATCGGTATCGAGGCCCGGCGGCAGTGTCTGGAACAGACCGGAAGTTTGCCCGACCAGGTTATCGCTTGTGTAGGCGGCGGCAGCAACGCCATGG
>JAAZIY010000211.1 GCA_012800625.1 Lentisphaerota bacterium | reverse complement strand
TGACCGCAATGCGGAACTCCCCGTTGCTCAGCTCGATACAGTCCGAATAGCTGCCGATTTTGCATTTTTTCATGGCGTTTCTCTGTGATTTTGAGATGAAAACATTTTATTTGAAATTTTGAAATTATAGTTTGTCTGCTTAATAAGCTTCCACTTTTGTGCGTCTTTGTGTGTTTCAGTGGTTCGAGGGCTTTTTGGCTGGGGGCTAGGTTATCAGGTCTGTTTGCACTACTTCTGCCGGTCTGGTGCTGCTGTTGGAGTAGAGCTTGCGTCCGGGATAGATACTGGTGTTGATGCCGAGTTTGACATTGGCGCCGATGAATGCCCCCAGCTTGCGTCTGCCGGTATCAATTTTCTCCCCCTTGACCAGGCAGCGCTGGTTTTTGCCGTCGTGCCTCAGGTTGGCGCAGATGCTGCCGGCTCCAAAATTGCTGTTTTGACAGACCACGCTGTCGCCCACATAACTCAAATGGCCAACCGCGACCTGCTGGCAAAGCAGCGAGTTTTTGATTTCGACGCCATTGCCCACATGGCAGTGGTCGGCAATGGAGGTGTTTCCGCGCAGATAGCAGTTGGGACCAATTTTACAATGGCGTCCTATGCTGACATTGCCCTCGATGTATACCCCTGGCAGGATGACTGAGCCTTCGCCCAGATGCAAAAAGCCATCCCAGTTGACCCCTGGGCGGACTACGCCCAGCAGCCGGTCTTCACTGAATGCGCCCAGCAGCGCCTCGTTCAGGGTCAACAGGTCCCAGGGGTAGCGTATCAGCAGGCTGGCGGTGTCCGCCAGGAGTTCCTTGCAGTCTGTTGCGGGGGTCTCAAAGCCCTCGCTTAACCAGCCGAGCAGGTCGCCTTGGGGTGAAAGCAGACGGCAGGCTTGCTCCTGCTTGGCCAGATTTTGCCAAAGCGCCGCTGAGGGCCAGAGGCATGGGCTAAGGCTTAGCGCCAGTTTTGCGGGCAGGGCGGCGGCCTTGGCCTGCAATAGCTCCGCCAGGCTGCTGCCGGCCAGCGGGAGCTGCCCAAGCTGCGGCAGGGCGGAGGCCACCGGCTCGAGACTCTCAGGCAAGACACCGTCTATGATTTGCAGTTTCATGAACAAAGCTCCCGCTGTATGCAGTCAAGCAAGCGGTCCCGCCAGTGCTCGACCTGGGCGGCATTCTCGGCCTCGAGCAAGAGTCTCACTTTTTGCTCGGTACCGGAGTAGCGCAGCAGCACTCTGCCGCTATTTGCCAGGCAATCCTGGCAAAGCCTAAGCTCCCGCTCGAGCAAGGGCAGCTGGCTTAGCGGGACTTTTTCTTTTACCGTGATGCTTTGCAGGCATTGCGGATACTCCTGCATGCAGTCGGCCAGCTCTGCCAGGCTTTTGCCGCGTTGCAGCATCTGCCGGATCACGTGCAGGGCGCTGATAATGCCGTCTCCAGTGGTGACATAGTCCATGAAAACGATGTGTCCGGACGGTTCTCCGCCCAGGTTATAGCCGTTTTGGCGCATGTTTTCGATGACGTGTTTGTCTCCGACTTCGGTGGTCACGGTGTTGATGCCGGCCTCGCGCATGCTTTTATGCAGCCCCAGGTTGCTCATGCAGGTGAGCACCAGGGTATTTTTCTCCAGCCTTTTCTGCCTGTGCAGGTCCAGGGCGCAGAGTGCCAGGATACGGTCGCCGTTGACGACGCGGCCCTGGGCGTCCAGGAAGATGACCCGGTCTGCGTCCCCGTCCAGGCTCACGCCTATATCGGCGCGCTGCTGCAGGAGCAGCTTTTTGATGGCCTCCGGGTGGGTGGCACCGCAGTTGTCGTTGATATTCAGTCCGTCGGGCTTAATGGCGCTGGTTATGACTTCGGCCCCAAGTTCCTGGAAGATCAGCGGTGCCAGCGAGTATGCCGCTCCATTGGCGCAATCGAGCACGATCTTGATTCCTTTGAGGCTGTGATTGCGCACTGAGGCCTTGGCGAATTCTATGTATCGGCCCCTGGCGTCATCGATGCGGTAGGCTTTGCCTATGGGATCGGGCTGGCTGCTTGCGCCCTGCTTTTCGGGGTTGAGCACCAGGCTCTCGATCTGGCTTTCGACTTCGTCAGGCAGCTTGAAGCCCTCGTGGTCGAAGATTTTGATGCCGTTGTCCTGCGCCGGATTATGTGAGGCTGTGATCATAATGCCGCAGGAGGCATTGAATGACTTGGTGAGATGAGCCAATGCGGGGGTGGGCATGGGACCCACACCGATACTGTTCATGCCCTTGCTCAACAGACCGCTGTTCAGAGCCGCTTCGAGCATATAGCCCGACAGGCGGGTGTCCTTGCCGATGATCGCCTTTTTTTCGCCCAGGCCGCGGGCGTTGAAAACCTGGGCGATGGCCTTGCCCAGGGACAAAGCCATCTCGGCGGTGATGGGATAGAGGTTGGCGCGTCCGCGTATGCCGTCTGTGCCAAAGAGTTTTTTCATGCTTGGGTTTAGATGGGTTTTGGCTGTAGGCTCTGCTTTTACAGGGTTTCGGCCAGTTTTTTCCAGGCAGCCAGGAGTTTTTCGCCGGTATCCGGCGCGAAGGGGTTGGACCTGGGGGTGGTTTCGTAGCCGCCGCGCCCGTAGTTCCAGCTGTTGGGGATATAGCCGCCGCCGGTATTAGGCCCGCCGGTGCCGTTGGCCAGGGAGCTGACCAGGCAGATATGCCGCGGAAAACAGCTTTTGCGCAGACGCAGGCCGAACTCGGTGAAAGGCTCGGAGGGCATGCTGGCGATAAAGACGCGCCCCAGCTCAAAGCCGACCAGGTTGAAAACGCGCTCCTCGTCAATGTCGCGCATCTCCAGCAGTCGGGCGGCAAAGAACTTTAGGGCGAAGGGGGTCTTTTTGGCCAGGTCTTCGCTGGTCAGCTCCTGGGCGCTCTCGCGGCTGATGGAAATGTCAGGGTAACGCCGCATGACCGCCTCGGCCTCGGCAATCTCCGCGGCCTCGAGCTGGCGCGTGCGGCTGAAGGCCTGACCTTGCAAAAGACGGATGGAGCTGAAATTGACCGGCTCAAGCGTCTGCAGCGCCTTGGCCACGCTTTCGGCATAGCCGCGGCCTATGCGCTCGGCGCAATCATAGCCATTCTGGCTGGGCGGCCCATAGACGTCAAAATGATTGATGTTGCCGGAGCAGCCTACCAGCGGAATGTGCATGGCGCCTGGGGCCAGGCGCGACTCGATGTCACGGCGCAGGAAGCCGGGCCAGTCCGCCGAAACGCCGCAGCCGCCTATGCTGTCGCTGTGGTTGACAATGCTGCTGAGAACCACGAAGGGCTTGTCGTCCTTGAGGATGACCATCATGGGTATCTCCGGGTCTATCTCGCCCTCCGGCCTGGCTATATTGGGATCGCCTTTGGGCGGGTTGGTGACCACTTTGCCGTCCTTCATCCAGTAGCGCCGGTTGAAGAGGAAACGGGAGTCCGCGGTCTGGGTGGCGGCGAGCCTGCCCTCCTGCATGCCGGCCAAGGCCTGCTTGAAGGCGGCCAGGGTCTGCGAAGCCAAGAGCGCGTAGTACTCGCTGGAGGAGCCGTCGTTTTGCAGGCGCACTTCCGGCGCCGTGTGGGTGTGGGTGGCGGAGATGATCAGGTTCTTGCCCGAGTAGGCGTCACAGGCCGGGTCGGAGGCCAGAGCAGCCAGCAGATGCTCGTAAAGCGCAGTGGGAACCGTGATAAGATCAAAGTGAATAAGGCCGACGCTCTGCCCGCCTTTTTGCAGCAAAAGCACACGCACCTCAAGATCGTCAAGCACATGGTCCCAGGGACGCAGGTTGAAGTAGCCCGCCAAAGAGACCGGCGACTGGGGATTGATGCAACAACGACCAATACCAAAAGAAATTTCCGGGTTCGACATAAGAAGACTCCTTAGCAATAAGAAAAGACGATTTGCTTAATATATAGTTAGTCCAGAATAATGTCTAAATCCGGCAAGATAAAATCATGGGGAGCCTGAAACGGAGGGCATGGCGGAGTTTTGGACACGAAGAGACACTAAGTCACACCGCGTCCAAAAAGACCTTGAACCAGCAAGGCACACGAAGGGGGAGGACACTAAGGCACAC
>JAAZIY010000210.1 GCA_012800625.1 Lentisphaerota bacterium | reverse complement strand
TACGCTTAACCGGGTCACCTTGTTCGCCTTGATTCTTAGCCTGGGCCTGGTGGTTGACGATCCCATCACCAATGTTGACAATGTGCAGCGCCACATACGCCTGGGGCGGCTGAGTCCGCGCGACGCCACTTTGTATGCGGTGAAGGAGGTTTTGCCGCCGGTGATCATGTCCACGGTGGCTATAATTGTCTCCTTTACGCCGATGTTCTTTATCAGTGGCATGATGGGTCCTTACATGGGTCCTATGGCCATCAATGTGCCGCTGACGGTCTCTTTCTCTACGGTCTGCGCCCTTACATTTGTGCCTTTTCTGGCTTTGAAGCTTTTGCAGAAGCGCGCCGGCGAGCTGAAGGGGGTGGAGGAGAGCGAGGGCGCGCCGCTCTGGGTGCGCCGGCTTTACGGCGGCATGATCCGGCCATTTCTGCGCCGCAGTAATGCCTGGCTGCTGATAGTCGTGGTGCTTTTGCTGACCTGCGCCTCGGCTCTGCTGATGTTCTTCAAGGTGCCCCTGAAGATGCTGCCCTTTGACAGCCGCGACGAGTTGCAGGTGCTGCTCAAGCTGCCGCCAGGGGCGACTGACGAGGATACGCAGCGCCTGGTCTTTGAGGTGGAGGGTTTTCTGGCTCGCCAGAACGAGGTGCTTAACTATCAGAGTTACGTGGGGCTGGCCTCGCCGATTGACTTCAACGGTCTGGTGCGGCACTACCGCATGCGCAATGGCTCCAACCAGGCCGATATCCGCATCAATTTGCTGCCCAAGGCGGAGCGGCGCATGTCTTCGCATGATCTGGCCCTGCGCTTCCGCGACCCGCTCAATGAGCTGGCCGAGCCTTATGGCGCGCTTTTGAACATCGTCGAGGTGCCGCCCGGCCCGCCGGTGCTGGCCACCATGACCGCCGAGGTCTACGGCGAGCCTGGCATGAGCTATGAGGAGTTGCAGGCCGGCGCGCGTGAGTTGCAGAAACGGCTGCATAGCAGCGATGCGCGGCACTTTGCTGAGATAGACACAATGAACGACTACTCGCCGCAGCGGCTGATTTTCCAGCTTGACGCCGACAAGGCGGCACTAAACGGAGTGGCCCTGGGCGATATAACGCAATGTCTGGGCGCGGCGCTCTCCGGCGCGCATCTGGGAGATCTGCGCCTCGAGGGCGAGCGTCAGCCGCTCAACCTGGTTTTGCGCCTCAGCTACGAGGATCGGCACAGCCTGGAGAAGCTCTCCGAGCTGACTATCAAGGGGCGTAACGGCAGCGCCGTGCCTTTGGCTGAGCTAGGCCGTTTTGTGCCGGCCTCTGCCGAGCTGCCCATTATGCACAAGAATCTGGAGCGGGTGGTTTTTGTCACTGCTGAATGCGTGGGGCGCGCTCCCGGTGAGATGATCTTGCAGACGCAGTTTCAGACCTTGAAAAAAGAGCCTTTGCCCGAGGGTATCAGCGTGAAGTGGGCCGGCGAGGGTGAATGGGAGATCACCCTGCGTGTTTTCAGGGACCTGGGCCTGGCCTTCGCCGTGGCGCTGGCTGGCATCTTCCTGCTCTTGATTGTGCAGACCAGCAGCATCAGCCTCTCGCTGGTGATGATGTGCGCCATACCCTTGACCATTATCGGCATAGCGCCGGTCTTTTGGCTTCTTAATCTGCTGGCCGGCAGCGAGGTGGGCGGTTATTCCAGCCCCATCTTTTTCACCGCCACCGGTATGATAGGCATGATCGCGCTGGGCGGCATAGTTATACGCAATGCCATCGTGCTGATCGAGTTTATCGAGGAGAATGTGGCCCGCGGCGAGCCGCTGCGCAAGGCCATTTCGGAAGCCGGCGCAGTGCGCTTCCGCCCCATTATGCTGACCGCTATCACTACTTTGATGGGAGCCTGGCCCATTACTCTGGACCCCATCTTCTCCGGGCTGGCCTGGGCACTGATCTTCGGGCTGCTGGCCAGTACTTTTTTTACCATGCTGGTGATACCATCCATATATCTCTTGCTGGCCAAGGAAAATGTTGACAGCAAGGCAGGCTAAGTGAGATTTCAAGTGAGTTGAGCTATGAAGACTTTCCGTTTTGTTTTGTTTGCGTGTTTTGTGGTGGCTTTTATTGTTTGGGCCATGCTTTATCAGGCCGGCATGATTTCCGGGGTGGAGAAGACAGAGCCTGGCGAGCGCGCTGTGGCCTCCGAGGAGCTTTCCGGCCAGTGGCGGGTTTTGTCCGAGCAGGAGAGCGAGAGCTATTACAAGGCGGTGGGCAGCATACGCAGTCGCGAGGAGATAGACCTGGTTTCGCGTCTGCCCTCGGCGCGCATTGTTGAGGTTGCTTTTCGCGCCGGCGAGGCTTTTCAGGCCGGCGCGCTGCTAATCAGGATGGAGTCAGCCGACTTGCAGGCCAGGGTTGACGCCGCTTCGGAGAATTTGCGCGGTGCTCAGAGCCGTCTGGAGTTCGCTGCCGGCGAATACGAGCGTTTCAGCAAGCTGAAGGAGGCGCAGGCGGTATCATTGCGCGACTATGACGCCGCCTTGAGTGCCTATAACACGGCACAGGCGCAGGTGGCCATGCTGAAGCAGGAGCTGCTTTACGCGCAAACTAATTTGCAATATAGTGAAATCAGGGCGCCTTTTGCCGGTATAGTGTCGGAGCGTCGCTGCGAGCCTGGTGATCTGGCCACGCCGCAGAATATCCTTTTGCGTATCTTCAACCCGAGCAAGCTGCAGTTTCGCGTGCCGTTACGCGAGGGCCTGTATAGTTCCGTGAAAATCGGGGACATCCTGCATGCTGAGGTGGAGGCCACCGGCGGCAAGTATGCGGCTCTGGTGCAGGAGATCATCCCCGAGGTGTCCACTGGCAGCCGCTCGTTTTTGATCAATGCCTGTCTGGAAGGGGAGGCGGCTGCATTGGTGCCGGGCATGTACGCGGTGTGCAACATCCCCCTGGGCAAGCGCCGCGTGCTGGCATTGCCGGCGGAGGCGCTGCAGCAAATTGGCCAGCTGGAATATATTATTCTGAAGGGCAAAGACGGCGCCACGCTCAGGCAGCTGGTGAAAACCAGCCCGCTGCCGGAAGGACAGCTGGAGCTGCTCAGCGGAGCAAAGCCCGGAGATAGATACCTGCTGGAGTATAAGTAGACCCAGTCCAAAAAGGTGCCCCGGCAAAATTTTGGACACTAAGACACACGAAGCTACACTAAGACACACCAAGTAGTCTT
>JAAZIY010000209.1 GCA_012800625.1 Lentisphaerota bacterium | reverse complement strand
GTGTGCCTTCATACCCTGGCCGGATAATTAAACCCCGTCCCAAAAGCCCTTGAACCACAAAAAAACACTTGCTGTGCCTTCGTGTCCCTTCGTGTCCTCCCCCCTTCGTGTCCCTTAGTGGTTCAAGGCCTTTTTGGGCGGGGACTACATTATGGCATTGCGTTTTTTCATTTGTTTTTCTGTATATGTCACAATTAAACTCCGAACAATTATTGGCTGCCCAGAGTCTATCCGGCGCGGTTTTGGTTCTTGCCGGCGCTGGCACGGGCAAAACCACTGTGATCGTGCACCGCATTGCCAACCTGGTTGCCGCCGGTGTGTCTCCTGCCTCCATTTTAGCGGTTACTTTCACCAACAAGGCTGCCCGCGAGATGAAACAGCGCGTCAAGCAGTCTCTGGGTGACAGCGCCGAGCAGATGAGCATCAGCACCTTTCATTCCTTTTGCGCCGCTGTTTTGCGCCGACACATACATCTGCTGGACTACCGCCGTAACTTCAGCATCGCCAACAGCAGCTACCAAAATGGCCTGGTTCGGGAAATCCTGGCCACCGAGGCACTGGCCGCCCCAGGCAGGGACCCGGGACTGTTGCTGCAGCAGATCAGCCTGGCCAAAGCGGCCTTGATAAGCCCGGAACAATGCCGCCAACAACGAGGCGACGAGGACCCGCTGCGACTGGCCCAGGTCTATGAAAAATATCAGTCGCGCATGCGGCAGATGGATATGCTCGACTTCGACGACTTGCTGCTGCTTAGCGTGCGACTATGGGAGCAGCATCCGGAAATCCTGGCAAAATACCAGGAGAAGTACAGCCATTTGATGATAGACGAGTACCAGGACACCAACGCGGCGCAGCTGCAGCTGATGCTCAAGCTGGCCGGCAAAAACGGCAATGTGGCCGTGGTCGGCGACGATGACCAGTCCATCTACGGCTGGCGCGGCGCGGATATTAGCAATATTCTGCAATTTGAGGCCTTCTTCCCCGAGGCCAAGGTCATACGCCTCGAGCAGAACTACCGCTCCACTAATATCATCCTCAGCAGTGCCAATGCGCTTATCAGCAAGAACCGCAGTCGTCGCCGCAAGAGCCTTTGGTCGGCGCAGCCGGCTGGCGAGAAACTGCTGGCGGTACTTTGTAAGGACGAGCGCGCCGAGGCCGCCTTTCTGGCCGAATTCATCCTTTCCGAACAGCCTGACAGGCCGCTGCGCCACTTTGCCCTGCTGCTGCGCTCCAACCATCAGGCCCGGGTTATCGAGGAGCAGTTTACCCGCGCCAGGCTGCCCTACACGCTAATCGGAACCAACTCTTTCTATCAGAAAAAAGAAATACTCGACGCCATTAGCTTCCTGCAATTGCTGCATAACCCCAATGATGATTTTAGCTTCCTGAGAATCGTTAATGTGCCGCCGCGGGGACTGGGCGAGACCAGCCTGGAAAAACTGCGCGAGTACCGAAATGTGAGCGGCATGAAATTCGACGAGCTGCTGCGACAAGAACAGTTGCTGCAAAACCTGCCGGAAAACGGCGGCAAAAACCTGGTCAAACTGAGGAACACCCTCGATTCCTACCGAAAGGAGTTCGCTAAGCCGGGACAGCTGTATGAAAAGGCAAAGCGGTTTTTTGGCGATATCGACTACTACGACGGACTGGGAAGAATGTACAAGCCCAAGGAGGACGCCCTGCGGCGCCGGGACAACCTGCTCGAGTTCCTTAACTCACTGGCGGAATATGACGAGGAGCTGCGCGGACAGGGCCAGCTGGCCGGATTCCTCGAACGCTTCGCGCTGCAAGATGAGCATGACCGGCGCAAAGACAGCAAGGCGGAGGAGCGCGACGCAGTCAGCATTATGACCGTGCACGCCGCCAAGGGACTGGAGTTCCCCGTGGTTCTGCTGCCAGGCTGCGAAAGGCATATATTCCCGCATTTCAGATCGGTGGAAGAAGGTACCGGGGAGGAGGAGCGCAGGCTCTTCTACGTCGCGCTGACCCGGGCCAAACAGAGATTCGTGATGAGCTATGCCGAAAAACGCCGACACAGGGGAAAACTGAGCCTGGTCAGACCCTCGCCCTTTCTAGATGAACTGCCGCAGGAGAATATAGTATACTGCAAGCCCGAAAATGCGTTGCGCCCGGCCAGCCGCGAAGAGGTGCAGCAAAGCCTGCTGGATATGATCGCGGAGTTCTCGCTGGAGTAGGGGAGGGGAGGACACTTAAGTCACACGAAGGCGGACTAGGTTCTTTTGATTTATGCTATATTAACTGATTATGCAGGATATCGTTGCCATAGACTTTGAATATACCGGTAGCAGCCTGGGCTATGTCAACCGTCCCTGGCAGATAGGACTGACGCTGTTGCGCCATGGCAGGCTCTGTCCGCAACATAGCTTCGCTAGCCTGCTGCAAGTGCCAATGGACCAGCCCTTTAATCAATATGCCCCGGGACGCTGGGCCAGCCTCCGCGAAGAGCTGGCCCAGGCGCCAGACATCAGGGAAATCTGGCCAGAGCTGCAGCCCTGGCTGCAGGATAAAATCTTGCTGGCGCATAATGTGCCGGTGGAACGCGCCATGCTTAAACAATGCTTCCCCTGCCACCAGTTCGGACCCTGGCTGGATAGCCTGGTGCTGGCCAGAATGGCGTTTCCCGCACGCCCCAGCTACAGGCTCGAAGACCTCTGCGCCGACCTGGGCCTGCAAGAGGAACTCGAAGAGCTTTGCCCCGAACGCGCCCCGCATGACGCATTGTATGACTGCATGGCCAGCGCCAAGCTGCTCGAGCTTATCTTCGAAGAGCCGACCTGGCGCGAAGCCGGACTAACGAGGCTCTGCTCCCTTAGCCCAGGCAAAGATTAGCTGAACCCCGTCCAAAAAGGTGGCCCGGCTGGAATTTGGACACGAAGACACACCAAAATACACGAAGACACACCAAAATACACGAAGACACACCAAAATACACGAAGACACACCAAAATACACGAAGACACGCCAAGTTTTTTTTATAGAAATCATGGCTGTCAGGCTTCAATCACCAGCAACGAGTCAGTAGAGATGACATCGGCTCCAACATCAGTTCTTCCTGCGCCCGGCGCCCGTATTTTTCTGGTTGGCATAGGCGGCATAGGCATGAGCGCTCTGGCTCAGCTACTGCGTTATCAGGGTTATGAGGTGGCCGGCAGCGACCGCGGCCTCGATGAGCCTGGCAAACGCGGCCTATATGAGCGGCTTAGGGCACAGGGCATAGCTCTTTATGCGCAGGACGGCTCCGGACCTAAGGACTGCGCGCCAGACTGCCTGGTTTTTTCGACGGCGGTGGAGCCGGACAACGCCGATCTGCTTGCCGGCGCCGCGCTGCCGCGACTGCAGCGTGCCGCAGCCCTGGCGCAATGCTTGAACCGCCTGAGGGCACCGCAAATTTGCGTGGCCGGCTCCAGCGGCAAGACCAGTGTCACTGCCTGGCTGGCCTCTGCTCTCAAGGCGCTGGGCAAGCAAGTCCTGATGGTCAATGGCGGCTATGTGTTGGATTTCGAGAGCAGGCTTATGCCGGGTAATTTTTATGCTGACGCCAATCCAGACTACATCATTGTCGAGGTGGATGAGAGCGACCGCAGCATCAGCGCTTTCAGCCCGGACTACGCCCTGCTGCTTAATATCGGCAACGACCACTATGGCGAGGCCGAGCTGCGGCGGGTTTTCAGCGCTTTTCTGCTTGCCGCCAAGCAGGGCGCGGTGCTGCCCCATGACTTGAAACAGCTAGCCCCCGCCGCTTTAAGCCAGCGTTACTTTGCCCGCGGACCGGCGGCTCAGGCAGCTCCCGACCTGGCTTACCCGCTCTCTTTCCAGGCCAATGAGCAGGGTTGCAGCTTCCTCGTCAATGGCTTTTCCGAACCGGTGAACTGCCGCCAAAACGGGCTGCACTCAGCTTGGAACGCCTGCGCCGTGCTACAAAGCCTGGCTTTGCTGCTGCCCGAGCAGTCAGCGGCCTTGCCCGCTAGCCTGAGCGCTTTCCAAGGCGTCAGGCAGCGCTTTGAAGTATTCGGCGAGCAGAGCGGCGGCAGCGTGAAAATCAACGATTACGCCCATAACCCCGAGAAGATTTGTGCCGCCATCGAAAGCGCGCGGCTGCGTTTTGGCGCTCCGCTGGCCATTGTTTTCCAGCCGCACGGCTTTGGCCCGCTTGCCTTCATGCGCGAGAGCCTGCAAAAATCTCTGGCTGCCTGCCTGCAGGCCGAGGACCAATTTCTCCTGCTGCCAGTGTATTACGCCGGCGGCAGCAGTAGCCACAGCCCTAGTTCCGAGGAGGTGGCCGCGCAATATGAAAGCGCCGGACTGCCGGTGCAAGCCGTCGCCAAACGCCAGGCCGCCGAGCTTATCCTGCGGCAAAACCAGCGCAAAACCTGCACCCTGGTGCTGGGCGCACGCGATGCCAGCCTACGTGACTGGTGCAAAAACCTGTTCCACCCTTAGTGTGCCTTTCGTGTCCCTTCGTGTGACTTCGTGTCCTCCCCCCTAGTGTCCCAAATCCTGTTTAGGAGACTTCTTATGCAACACATCCGTCTTGGTAAAGAGTTAGCGCAGACTGATTTCGGCAGCGACCCCAGTTGGCGTGAGCGTATAGATGAGCTGACAAACTACGACGAGGCCCTGGTGCCCGACTACGAGGTGCCCAGCCCGCTGCTGAAGGCGGACGGTAGCAAAGTGCGCAGCGCCTTCGACTGGGTCAACTTTCGCCGACCCGAAATACTGCAGCTTTATAAGGATGAAATGTACGGCCAAAGCCCTCCGCTGCCCGACCAGGTCAGCTATCAGCTGCTTTCATGCCGCCATGATGCCTTGGACAATACCGCCCTGCGCAAAGAAGTACGCCTGCATTTCCGCATGCGCTCGGGCAAGGCGCACTACATAGACCTCTTGCTCTATGCGCCTAAAAGCGCCGCCGAAAAACCGGCCCCGGCATTTCTGGGACTCTGTTTCAAGGGAAATCATGCCTGCACTGACGAAAAAGATGTGCGCATGAGCGGTGCGCGGCAAAAAGACCCAGAACTGCTGCAGGAGGAGATGCGCGGCACGCAAGTGGAACGCTGGCATTTCCGCGAATTGGTGAAGGCCGGATTCGCAGGCGTGGTTGCCTGCTATCATGATATCTTCCCGGACCGCGCCGACGGCTGGCAGGACAGCGTCTTGAGTCTCTTCGAAGACTTGCAGGGCTTCCGGGGCAGCCATCAATATTATACCGCCATTGGCGCCTGGGCCTGGGGACTGTCGCGGGCATTGGACTACTTGCACAGCGATCCCTGGGTGGACGCATCCAGAGTGGCCGTGCACGGACACTCCCGGCTTGGCAAGACCTCGCTGTGGGCCGGGGCCAGCGACCCGCGTTTCCGCATCGTCATCAGCAATAACTCCGGCTGCGGTGGCGCCGCCCTGGCCAGGCGCATGCTGGGCGAGACCAATATCGTCATCGCCAACGCCTTCCCGCACTGGTTTGTCAAGCCCTTCCGCAAATATATCGCCAACGAGGAAAACATGCCCTTCGAGCAGAATTTCCTTATTGCTCTCTGCGCGCCCAGGCCTGTGGCCATTGGTAGCGCCAGTGAGGACCTCTGGGCCGACCCCAAGGGCGAGTTTCTTTCCGGCGCCCACGCCAACGAAGTGTATGCCCTGTTTGGCTCGGAGGGCAGCGGCACTTTCACGCAGCCGGAGCCAGGCAAGTATCACAGCGCCGACATCAGCTACCACTTGCGCCAAGGCAAGCACGACCAGACCGCATTCGACTGGCATCACTACGTGCAGATCGCAGAAAAATATTTTTTCCGCAGCTAAGAACCCAGCTTCGCATAGACTAGGTGAACAGGCAGGAACTTGGACACCAAGACACACCAAGACACACGAAGTCACGGTTTTCCTGTGCTGCCTTGAGCTATGTGCCGTTTTTTTGCAGAAAGCTGAGGCTGCGTCTGCCATAGTGTTTTGCTTTGAGCAGCCGCCAGCCGGAGGCCGGATAATACGGCATGGCGCTAAGCTTGTCATGTTCAAGCACGAGGCGGCAGCCGGGTTTGCACCAGCGCGCAAATTCGTCTTGCAGCAGCAGCTCCCTGCCGCCGAAGCCGCCTGGCGGAGTGACATAGGGCGGGTCGGCCAGAACCAGGTCAAACTGGCCGGCCTGCGCAGAGAGCAGCTTGGCGCAAAGCGCAGCGTCGGCACAGAGAATATCCGTCTCGCCATGAATATGACTCATGGCTTTGCTGACACCGGCCAGATTGCGCTTGATATACTCTATGTGCCCGGGCAGCTTTTCCAGAAAAACCACCCTGGCAGCGCCGCGGCTAAGCGCCTCCAAACCCAAGGAGCCGGCGCCGGCAAATAAATCAAGCACCAGCAGCCCGCTTATGTCGCCCAGGCTGGCAAAAAGAGCCTCCTTGACGCGATCCTCGCTGGGACGCAAAGAAGCGCCCCTGGGAGCAAATAACCTGATGCCGCCGGCAACACCGCTGATAATACGCATAATAATCGCTTTTTGAGGACACTAAGACACACGAAGACCTCGCAGCTCTTTATTGTGCTTTTTTTGGTGTGCTTTTCCGTTTTTTCATGAATCTGGTTGTGCTGCGGTTCGGGTGTCTTCTTCTTTCATATTCTATGCCGCAGCGTTTCAGTGCCTCTATCCAGCTTCCTCCGCCCAGCTTGCGCATGGCGTTGGCGAGCAGATACAGGTGCTTGTGGCGCATATTGGCGTAGCTCAAGTCAACCCCCTGCTGCGCCAGGGCCAGTATCTCGGCCTTGATCTCCGCCGGACTCATGCGCCGGCGCTGCCTGATTTTATCATAGTTGATGCCTGCCGCCGCCAGAGCCGTGCCCCAGCTCTTGTAGCGCCGCAGGGCGGCAAGATAGAGCGGGCGCTGTTCGAGTTGGATATTCTTGGAGTTCAAGGACTGTTTTTCGGCTTTCAAACGCTGTATCTCGGCCACAACCGCCTTTTTTGACCAGCGCTTGTACTTGCGGATTTTGTCATAGTCCAGCCCGCAGCCCTCGATGGCGTACTGCCAGCCGCCGAACATGCGCTCGGCGGCAGCGTAGACGTCAGGATAATTCACGGCGTAATAATGCGAGTTCAGGGGCTCTATGCCATCGCGCGACAGTATGTGCTGTCTGATGGCATGAGCGGTCCAGGATTGATAAATCATAGATGATTCTTCTTTCTGATTGTCTGAGTTCTTCTTCCGGCAATAGGATGGCCTGTGCCGGGTTTTTATATGGGCAGCCTCTCGGGCCGGCATTGCCAGCCTTGGAGCTGTGTACTAGCCCCTCGCTTATTTCAGGGGACGATTTCTGCCTGGCCTCTGCGCGCCAGGAAATTTTTGCCGGTATGTATGGCGACTCCGGCCAGGGTGAAGAGCAGCATTGCCGCATACACGATTTTCATTCTGGGCTTATTCCAGCTGCTCTGCATTTTTTGTCGCTGTTTGCCATCGAGGCGCAGGTGTTTCATGGTACCGTAGCTCATGTCATGCGGCTGATAGTTTTTCAGCCAGCCATGCGTGAGCAGCACCTTGGCGGGGTGGAAGCCCCAGCAGCAGGGGGCATCCTTTTGCAGCAGCTCGCAGGCCTGGGCGATAAGCTCCTGGCGCCGCGGGCCTTCGAGCATGCACTCGAGCTGCTCGAAGAGGCGGTCAAACTCAGGCGAGGCGTAGTTGACGTAATTGGCGCCGCGGCCCTGGCTTTGCACCGTCCCGTTTTTACTGTAGAACAAGAACAGGAAGTTTTCCGGGTCCGGGTAGTCGGCTAGCCAGCCCTTGTTAAAGATCAGCTGCCAGTTGCCGTTTTGCAGCTTGTCGCGCCAGCGGTTGAGATCGCTGGCGCGTTCTTCCAGCTGTATGCCCAGGCTGGCGAACTTGTTCTTCAGCCACTGAAACTGGGCTTTGAAATTCGAGGAGCCGGCATTGGCGTGGTCCAGGTACAGTCGCAGCGCCTTGCCTTCGCGGTCCAAGCCGTTTTCGTAGCCGGCCTGGCGCATCAGCTCGCGGGCCTCGTCCAGGCTGCGCCGCCGGCTGCGCCCCAGCTTTTCATCCCAGGGGCTAACAAAGGGGTTGTCTCGGCAGCTGCCGCTGATCGATGGCGGTATGACGCATTGCGCCGGCAGACCCTGCCCGTTCAAAAAGATGTCGATGAACTCCTGGTAGTCAAGCACGATGGAGAGAGCCAGGCGCAGCAGTCTTTCGGACTCCCCGCTCCCGCCTACGGTCTCATCGAGCATATTGAAGCCGAAGTAGAAAATGGTAGGCGTGATGCTTTGATGCATCTCAAGCCCCTTGGCCAGCAGCTCCTTGGAAAGCTGAAGCTCGCCGCCGCCGCTGAAGTCGGTGGCGTTTTGCAGAAAATCGCTGGGCAGCCCGCTATGGTCGTAGTAGCCCTGGTTGAATTTGATCCAGCCCGGAATGGCCTCGCGCTCATATTGAAAAACAATGCGTTCGATGATGGAGCCAGGCGCCTGGCGCTCCTCGGGTGACCTGCCCTCGTAGTTCTGGTTTCTCTCCAGAAGCACCTGCAGATTGGGCTGCATACGGCTCATCTTGTAAGGCCCGCTGCCCACCGGCCAGTTCTGCAGGCTGAAACCCGCCGCGCGCACCTGGGGCAAGGCGTAAAACTCCAGTGCCTCCCAAGGCAAAGGGGCAAAAAAATGCATGGCCAGCCAGTAAAGCGCCTGCGGATACTTGCGTGACAGGCAAAGCTTGAACTCCCGCTCGCCGAGCACCTCGATGCCGTCAAAGTCAAGCCCGCGATAGTCCAGAAAATCCACATCTGCCGCTGAGAGCCGCTCGCGCATCTGCTCGGAACACTCACGCATCCCGGAGATAAACGAGCTGAGATTGCTGTAGACCGGCGAGGAGAGACGCGGATCGCAGAGACGAATCAGGGCCAGACGGAAATCCTCGGCCCGCAGCTCGCGGCTGCCCTGGCGGGGAAAGTCCAGCAGCGAAACCGCTTTCTTTGGCAGACGGGTAGCCTGGGCGTAGTAAGCCGACCCGTCAGCATCGCGGACAAAACAGGGGTGCTCCTGGTAGCGCAACCCGCTACGCAGCCTCAGGAGATACTCGACCCTCGATACCAGGCCAGGCTCGGGATCAGAGCCGAGCAGAGCGCCAGACTCGTCATAGTAGCGCGGTTCGGGCAGGCTTTCAAGCAGACGCGAAACCAGACGGTAAGGCCGAGCCACATAGTCGTAGTCCAAAGGAGCCTCGACTATGTTATCCAAAATGGCACTTTCGTGCACATAGTACGAGGTGGCCGCATCCAAACTCTTGAGCGGACTGCTATAACTGCTGAATAAAGTGGAGCTGGAGGCGGAATCACTGGGCCAGGGAGAGTTGTTCGTAAGACGAGATAAAAGAAAAACAAGAAAAAATGCGAAAACTGAAAAAACTAAAATTCTTTTCATGCGGGCTAGTTAAGAAATGCAATGCTTCGTTAGACCCTTAGGGCAACCAAAGGTTCCTTTGATCTGAAAAAAGATTAAAGAATGCGACGATGCTATGGCTACAACAAAAAGCTTGATTCTACTGTAGTATAAAGCGCGGAAAAATCGGCTCGGTTTGGTACAGCGCATAATATAATACACGAAACAATAATTTCATTTGCCGAAAGAAAAGGTTTTTTGACTCTGCCTTCGTGTGCTTTCGTGTATCTTAGACCCCGTCCAAAAAGGGGGGGGATCGTAGCGCCTCTACGAGGCGCCGGTTTTGATGGCATCTGCACCCCAGGCTGAAGCCTGGGGTTAAGCATGGTTATGCGCCTACGGCGCAGGTAGATACGATGTTCTATAGTAAATTGTACTAAAGACAAAACAGCTCTTTTCTGCGGCTCAATTCATCAGATAGTGCTGATTTTACCTGTAGTGTTGACCTTGGTTAGGCACCCACAAAAGCAAAATTATCCTGAAAAACGTAAATTTCTT
>JAAZIY010000208.1 GCA_012800625.1 Lentisphaerota bacterium | reverse complement strand
TCGGCAACCCCTTGGCAGATGATGCAGGCCTGGTCTAGCCTGGCTAACCACGGCGTTATGATGCAGCCGTATATTGTGGATAAGATCGTCTATCCGGACGGCAGGCAAGTGCGCTCGGTGCCTAGAATAAAGGCGGTCCCCTTGGCCCGCGAAACCAGCCAGCTGATGACCAAGGCCCTGAAGACGGTTACCCAGCAGGGCGGCACTGGCACCAGAGCCGCAGTCGAGGGCTATGAGGTCGCCGGCAAAACCGGCACGGCGCAAATCTGGGTGAATGCCGACCCCAGCAAAGGCATCAAA
This sequence comes from Lentisphaerota bacterium, assembly GCA_012800625.1. GTDB lineage: Bacteria > Verrucomicrobiota > Lentisphaeria > Oligosphaerales > Oligosphaeraceae > JAAZIY01. The sequence goes on along the minus strand of JAAZIY010000208.1, from coordinate 3,676 downwards.
GGACACTATTCCAATAAGATGCATTTTGCCTCGTTCATCGGCTACGCGCCGGCGGAGCGGCCCGCTTTCCTGCTGCTGGTATCAGCGGAGTACCCAAAAGGGCCATATAGAACCGGCGGCGTAGTCTGCGGGCCGACTTTTCAAAGAATTGCCAAACGCAGCCTGGAATACCTGCAGATTGAACCCGACTATGACCCGGAGCAGGAAGCAGAGACCTTCACGGTCGAAGCCGGCATGGCATCGCCTGCGAGAAGCAGATTCTAGGTCCAGCAAACAAGTTGGACACTAAGTCACACGAAGGGGCACGAAGGGGCACGAAGGGGCGGCAAAAAGGGGCATTCAGCTAAAAGCAGATGAGCAGAAAATTTTCAGAATACATCGCAGTACTCTCGGAGTTCCTCTTGGACTACGGGGGGGATTTGCAGCGTGATATCCGCTCTGCCTGCGCCGATTCGCGGCACTGCACTGAGGGCAGCTTGTTTTGCGCCATGCAGGGGCAGGCCTTTGACGGGCATAACTTTGTTGATTCCGCCTTGCAGGCCGGCGCGGTCGCTGTGCTTTCCGAGCGCCGCCTCAGTTTGCCGCCCGGCATGCCCTGGGCAGTGCTGAGAGACCCCTATGTCGCCTTTGGACGCATTGCGGAGTTTGCCGCGGACTATCCTGCTCGCAGCTTAAAGCTGTTGGGGGTCACTGGCACCAATGGCAAGACCACTACGGCATACCTGCTCAGGCATATGCTCCGCAGCGCGGGTTTCAGCGCCGGCATGATTGGCACGGTGGAATATGATTTAGGCTGCAGCCTGCTGCCCGCAGAGCGTACCACCCCCACCCCCTTCGAGCTGCAGAAGCTGCTGGCGCAAATGCGCGGCAACCAGCTCGAATATGGCGTGCTCGAACTCTCCAGCCACGCCCTGGCTCAGGAAAGACTGGGCAGCACCAAACTCGCCGGCGCCGTATTTACAAACCTGAGCCGGGACCACCTGGACTACCATGCCGACTTCGAGCAGTACTACCAGGCCAAAAGAAAGCTGTTCACCGAAATGCTGCAACCCGATGCACCCATGATCGTCAACTTGGATGACCCCTGGGGCAGGCGACTGGCGCAGGACTGTGCCGGACAAAATATTGTCGGATATAGCCTGGAGGGCAACAAAGGCGCCGCCGTGCAGGTGAAAGCCATACAGGCTAGCCTGCATGGCTCCAGCTTTAGCCTGCAGTGGCGGCAGAGCGCCTGGCGCTTGCAAAGCTCGCTGAGCGGGCGCTTCAATGTCTATAACCTGGCCGGTGCCGTCTGCCTGGCTCAGGCACTGGGCTTGGAGCAGGACAGCGTGCAAAAAGCCCTGGACTGCTTTCAAAATGTGCCCGGACGAATGCAGCGCATCGCTGGCGACAAAGGGCCGACTGTCTTTGTCGACTATGCGCATACCGACGAGGCTCTGCGTAATGTGCTCGCTGCGCTGCGTCCTATCTGTCAGGGACGACTCTGCCTGCTCTTTGGCTGCGGCGGCAATCGCGACCGCAGTAAGCGGCCTCTGATGGCAAAAGCCGCCGAACAGGGTGCCGACCTGGTTTATCTGAGCAGCGACAACCCGCGTTTCGAAGAGCCTGAGGATATTATCGCCGATGTGATGCGCGGCTTTGCCAAACCGGAAAAAGTGAAAGTGATTGTCGAGCGTCAAAACGCCATACGCCAGGCCATTGCTGGCGCGCAACCCGAGGATGTGGTTCTCATCGCAGGCAAGGGACACGAGAACTACCAAGAGAGCAAAGGCGTGAAAAAACACTTTGATGACGCCGAGACCGCCGCGGCATGCCTGCAGAATTTTTGGGTATACTAAATCATACTAAGCCCTCGCAAATTTTTAGGCTTTAATTCAGCCTTTGTCTCGGCATTTTTGCCAGGTCGTGCCTTACCCGCCCTATCTTGCCTCTGTAGACAAAACCACCCAGACTGCCAAGGCTTATTTGACGATACAGTCGCTTCCGCCTGCCGGTGCGGAGAATCTGCAATTGTGCTGTTGCAAACCCTGGATGTTTTCGGCATACATTGCTGAGCGCCAGAAATCTCCCTCGTCGCGCCAGTCAATGCGCACGCGTTCAAAACTGAGGTCCTGGGCATTCAACAGATAGAAAGCCGAGTCTGCCGTGACTCGGCCAAACTCGCCGTAGCTGCGCTGGGGGTCATCACGCTGCGGGTCGTAGTTGACCGAGCCGTACTCGAAGGCGACATCGCTGAAGGAAATATTTTCAAGCACCGCATTTTTGTTGGCGGTTACATAACAGGAGCGCTGTCCTTTGCCGCGCAGATGATTGAAGCTGATGTTGCGCATGGCTTTGACCGGCTCATCCTGGCTGCCGCGCACATCGGATGAGACCAGCAGCGGACGCTGGCAATCCAAGTAGATATTGTTGAAGAGTATATTTTCTATATGCACGCCTTCAGACTGCTGCGAGTATCTTGAAATAATGCAGATGCCCGTGCGCGTGTCACGAATTATGCAGTTGTTGATTACGCAGTCACGGATTGTGCCATTGCCCACACCGATACGGAAAGCGTTGCAGCGTGTGCGTAAAATACAGTTGTTGACTGTAACCTGTTCGCAGACCCGGCTTTGGTCTTTTAGCGGGCGCACATTGCCGCGCAAAGTCAGGCAATCGTCGCCGGAGTCTATGTTGCAATCGCTTACCGTGACGCGACGGCAGCAGTCTATGTCTATGCCATCGCCATTCCAGGTGCGCTGGTCGTTCCAAATCTTCAGACCCTTGATGCTGACATCATCACAGCCATGCAGAAAACAGGTCCAGTACGGTGCGTTATAGAGCTGGACATTCTCGATGCTAATATTGCTGGACTCGCAAAAGTAGAGCATCTGCGCCGGGCGCCAGTGTGGATACTCGAACAGATGCGGGTGCTCCGCCCAGGGACGGTCGGAAAATGCCTGGCGGTTGCCGTCAATGCGTCCAAAGCCGCTGATGCTGACATTTTCCACCTCGACGGCACAAATCAGGTGGGCGCCGCTGACTCGCTCCTTGAACACCTGGTTTTGTACGCAGAAGTCGTCCTTGTTATAGTCTTCCGGATTTGGGCTGCCCAATATGGTTGCCCCATTTTCCAGGTGCAGACCCACATTGCTGCGCAGGTGTATACTGCCGCTCAAATAGGTCCCTGCCGGAAAAAGCACAGTGCCCCCGCCGGCCTGGCTGGCTTTTTCAATGGCCTCTTGGATGCAGTCGGTGCAAAGCTGGCCGGCCTGACCGCTGGCGCCAAAATCCCTGACGTTCAACATTTGTCGTCTCCTAATGCAAGTTTGTTTTTTACCTAACCACGAAAATAAATGTTATGCTTTCAGTTTTTCGCCCTTTGGTGTACCTTAGACCCCGTCCAAAAAGGGGGGGGACATAGTAGCGCCTCTACGAGGCGCCGGTTTTGATGGTTGCCTTAACCCCAGGCTGAAGCCTGGGGTTAAGCATGGTTATGTGCCTACGTCACAAATAGATACGCCATTTTATCGTAAACTGTGCTAAGAGACCACACGGCTCATTTCTACGGCAAATTCATCATAGAATTTTAATTTTGTCAAAGGTTTTGTCACTGGTTGGTTAGTTAGTGAAATAAAAAACTTCCTGAAAAGTTGTTTTTTAGCAAAATCTCGTCGAGTTTTTCTGTTTTGTTGAG
>JAAZIY010000029.1 GCA_012800625.1 Lentisphaerota bacterium | reverse complement strand
TGGTGCCCCGAAGGGGCAACCTAATACAGCCCAGGGTAAGCGAGGCTCCGAAGGAGCCGAGCGCCACCCTGGGTAAAGGCCCCCCCCGAATCCGGCGCCCTGTAGGGGTGCCACAATCCGTCTAATAACATTGCTAAAAAACCAAAGATATCTTACGCTTCAGTAATATATATTCACATATTTACTTGTTTTATCATATTAATTGCTTTTTTTTTGTCATTCCTGTTTTTAATGGGTATACTATATAATGTTCAGTCATTTGGCTGCGCCGCGTCAGCGTCTGGTAGTTTTCATCATTATCAAAAGGAGTTTCACCATGTCTATTGACAAGAAGCATTTCACCGGCGGGGAGAGCGAGGGCGGCATCACCAGTTCATACGCCACGGATGACGGCGTCAAGCTGAAGGTGCCCTACGCCTTTATGGGCAGCATCTATGATGAGCAGGAGCGCCAGGCTGTGCTTGCCGCCATGGAGCAGGACTCGCTCACCATGGGACCCAAGACCCAGGAGTTCCAGAACAAGTTTGCCGCCTACCACCAGGTAAAGCACGCCTTTGCCTGCTCGAACTGCACCACCGGCATGCATGTTTGCACACAGCTTTTTGACATCATGCCCGGCGACGAGGTTATCGTCACCCCCAACACCTTTGTGGCAACATCGCTGGTGGTCTTGAAAGAGGGCGGCGTGCCGGTCTACGCTGACATAGACCCGCGCACCTACAACATAGACCCCGCGGATGTCGCCCGCAAAATCACCAGCAAGACCAAGGCTATCTACGTGGTGCACTACGGCGGTTTGATGGTTGACATGGACCCCATTATGGAGCTGGCCGAAAAGCACGGGCTAAAGGTGCTCGAGGACTGCGCGCACGCCATTGGCGCCAAGTACAAGGGCCGCTATGCCGGCGGCATAGGCCACGTCGGCGTGTTCTCCTTCCATTCGCTCAAGAATATCAGCACCTGCGGCGAAGGCGGCATGATCACCACCAATTGCGACGAGTATGCCAAGGGCATACAAAATCTGCGCTGCATGAACAACACACAACCCTGGGACCAAAGTGTCAACCAATGGAAGTTCGGCGACCATATCGTCTGCAAAAAAGAGTCGGAGCTGGACTACTGGATGCCGGCCCACTTCGACGTCATTCCCTGGAATGGACGGCACTGGGGCAGCAATTATCGCATGAACGAGATACAGGCCGCAGTGGGCTGCTGTCAGATGGACAAGCTGGGCATGCTTACCGCCAAACGCCAGGAGATAGGGCGCAAGATCAACGCCGGACTGGCCGGGGTCGAGGGCATAGAGACGGTCTGGGAGCCGGAGGGCTACGAGCATGTCTATCATCTCTACACGCTCTGCGTCAACGAGAAGAAGCTGGGCGCCAGCCGGGACGACTTTATGCGCGTGCTCTACCAGGAGGAGGGCGTACAGGGCATACTGCACTATCAGCCCACCTTCCACTTCACCGGACTGCAGCGCCTGGGCTATGACCAGAACCAGTGCCCAAACGCCAGCGAGTTCTTCTACAAGCGCGAGCTTAACCTGCCCATGCACCCGCGCCTTAGCGAACAAGAGATCGCCGACATGATCGCCGGCATCAAAAATACTGTGGCCAAGCTGCGTAAACGTAACTGCAAGGCATAATATCTAGATAAAAACAAAAAAGGCGGCGACTCCGAATCAAGAGTTGCCGCCTTTTTTTATGCAAATAAACTGAGCCGCAAACTGCCAGAAAAACCCGCTCTGCCTTCGTGTGTCTTAGGAACTATGAAAATTTAACTTATCAAGTTGAGTTGTTTCTGGTTAGTATGTACAAGAAAAACTCGAATATACTGTATAGAAAGAAAGCGAATCTGCTCAGCAAAATTTAACAATTTATTTTTTCATAATCCCTTGGTACCGGTGCGCAACACTGATACGGTACTTTTATGTGATTTGTTGTGTTGGACACAGAGCTTGGAGCGTCTTATGTCTTGCTGGCGGGGGCGCGAAGCG
>JAAZIY010000207.1 GCA_012800625.1 Lentisphaerota bacterium | reverse complement strand
GCGCCAATTTGCTAGGTGCCTGGGGCTTTGCTCTTTGCCTGCCCGGCACCGGTATGGCGGCAATCAGCGCCTGGGTATAGGGGTGCAGCGGCTCATCCATAATGGCTTGGCTGTCACCGTATTCTACCAGGCGCCCCAGATACATAACGGCGATGCGCTGCGAGATAAGGCGCAGCACGCTTAGATCATGCGAAATGAAGAGATAGCTGAGCTGGTGCTTTTGGCGCAGCTCAATAAGCAGATTGAGTATCTGCGCCTGCACGGAGACATCCAGGGCGCTTACCGGCTCGTCGCAAACTACGAAGCGGGGTTGCAAGGAAAGCGCCCTGGCAATGCAGATGCGCTGACGCTGCCCGCCGGAGAACTCGTGCGGGAAGCGGTAACGGCTCTCAGGAGACAGCCCGACTTCGAGCATCAGCCTGGCGGCAGCCTCATCTCGGCTTTCAGCGCCCAGCAGCCTATGCTCCTGCAGTCCCTCGGTGATCAGCTCCTGCACGCTAAGGCGCGGGTTGAGCGAGGAGTAGGGGTCCTGAAAGACCATTTGCAAATTGCGGCGCATCTGGCGCAGGGCTTTGCCGCGCAGGCTATTGAGTTCGACACCCTGAAAAACCACTCTGCCGGAGCTTAGTTTCTGCAGACCCAGGATGGCCCGCCCCAGGGTGGTCTTGCCGCAGCCCGACTCGCCTACCAGGCCCAGAGTCTCCCCGGCAGCCACATTCAGGCTGACCCCGTCTACGGCTCGCACATGCCCAACTAGCCGCGGGAAAATCCCGCGGCGTATAGGAAACCAGACTTTCAGAGACTCGAGCTGCAGCATGGTCAAGGGAAGGGGGAGGACAGGAACGGCTTATTTTTTGCGGTCGGCTTCCGGTATATATGCCGGCAGCTTGCGCTCGACGAAAACCGGTTTGAGACGCGCGAAGCGCTGCCGTCCCATAATGACGGGTACCGAGGGCCAGTCTTCGCCGATCAGCGGCTGGGCGTAGCGCAGGAAGTCGTCGGTCACATCATCTTTGCCGGCGCTCAGCCATTCTGCCGGGAAAGTGCGTTCGGAGTTTGCCACCTTGGCCAGGGGCACCTTGTCGTAGCGCACGTTATAGATGAGTCCGGGGTCGCGCAATATGGTTGACATAAAGCCGCCCTGCCCTGTGACCGCCAGCTCGACGGCCTTTTGGCCTACGCGGTAGGCCTCGTCCAGGTCGACAACGGAGGCATAGATGGCGGTATCTCTCTGGTCGGTGCCATATGTCTGTCCGCGTGCGCTGCCTTTGGCTGGCAGTCCTTTGCGGTTCAGGTAGTTCACCAGTGCCTGCTGCACGGTAAGCTCGCTGGCGCCGAACTGTGCGTGTCCGAAGCTATCGCGCAGCAGTCCCAGGTCGCCGACGTCACAGCCTTCGCTGATCACCACCAGGGCGCGTCCGCGCGCCTTCACCATATCATTGACCTTGTCAGCCATTTCCTCCATGCTCAGGCCTCCTTCGGCCATAAAGATAAGCAGTGGCATTTCGCGTTTCGGGTCTGCCAGTCTGGCTGCCGCCGGGATATATCCTATGCGTCTGCCCATAGCCTGCAGGACCAGCACCGGGTCGGCGGGGCATGAGCCGCGGTTCTCCTCGTCGGCATTCTGCACGATCTGCGTCCAGTAGCGTGCCACCGAGCCATAGCCCGGGGTATGGTCTATAAGTTTGAATTCACTGTCGCCCACATCGTTGTCAATGGTTTTGGGGACGCCGACGCCGAGCACATCCAAGCCATGCTCCTGAGCCAGGCTGGCCACCTTGTGAGCCGTGTCCATCGAGTCGTTGCCGCCATTATAGAGGAAATATCCGATGTTGTGTGCCTTCAGGACATCGACGATGCGCTCAAAGTCTTCGAGCTGCTTGCTTCTGACTTTGTAGCGGCAGGTGCCTATGGCTCCAGCAGCCGGAGTATTGCGCAAAAGTGCGATCTCCTGCTCATCCTGCACGCTGAGATTTAGCAGTTCTTCCTTCAACACGCCCTCGATGCCGTGCCAGCCGGCGTAAACCTGGTCTATGTGGTCCGGGAAGCAGCGGGCCGCCTCCACCACACCGCGCAAGGAGCTGTTGATCACCGGCGAAGGGCCGCCGGACTGCGCTATAAGTAAATTCTTCTTTGACATATGTATCCTCTGCCTAGGGGGCTTGATTAAAAGCAAGGCTTAAAAAACCTTAGTGTGTCTTTGTGTGACTTGGTGTGTCTTAGTGTCCAAAAAAATCAGACGCCGGAGTAGGCGCTGAAGCCGCCGTCAATGGGAATGACGGTGCCGGTGACGAAGCCGGCGGCCTGGTCGCTGCTCAGCCAAAGCAGTGCGCCGAGCAGGTCTTCTGGCTCGCCGTATTTGCCCATTGGAGTGTGGTTGAGTATTTTGCTGGAACGCGGCGTCGGGCTGCCGTCTGCATTGCAAAGCAGGGAGCGGTTCTGGTCAGTGAGGAAGAATCCCGGGGCGATGGCATTGACGCGTATGCCTGCCGGCGCCATGTGCACGGCGAGCCATTGCGTGAAGTTGCTCACAGCGGCCTTGGCGGCGCTGTAAGCCGGTATCTTGGTGAGGGGCTTGAAGGCGTTCATGGAGGAGATATTGATGACTACGCCGCTGCCCTTGGCCGCCATGCTGCGGCTGAAAACCTGGGTGGGCAGCAGGGTGCCGAGGAAATTGAGGTCAAAGACGAATTTGATGCCTTCCGGGTCCAGGTCATAGAACGAGACTTGTGCCGGATCGGGATTGTCAAAGAGTTCTTTGCAGAAGGTTTCCTGCGAGGTGGTGCCCTTGGGGTGGTTGCCGCCGGCGCCGTTGATAAGTATATCGCAGGGACCCAGCTCTTTTTCGATGACCGCATTGGCCTCTTCGATGCTGGCTCTGTCGAGCACATTGCAGGCCACGCCTATGGCGCAGTAGCCCTGGGCGGTGATTTTGGCAGCCACCTTGTCGGCAGCCTCTTTGCGCAGGTCAAGCACGGCTACTTTGGCGCCGCATTCGGCCAGTGCCAAAGCCATGCCGCTGCACAAGATGCCGCCGCCGCCAGTGACCAGAGCTACTTTGTCTTGCAAATCAATCTTGAAGGGAACCGTCATTTTTTCTCCTTGTTCCTAAATATGAGGAAGGTTTTTGGACACTAAATCACACCCCGTCCAAAAAGCCCTTGAGCCACAAAGGCACACGAAGGGGGAGGACACTAAGAGGCACGAAGAGACACGAAGGCACACGAAGGGCTTATGCGGCGCCTACGGCGCCGCATAAGCCGCTTGCCCGTTTTGGTTTGTTGGGAAAAAAGGGAGCCGGACAAAACAAAAAAATCGATGAAATCGGATGAAAAACGCACTTTTGGGCAGAAATTTTAATTTTAAACGAAGACTACTTGGTGTGTCTTAGTGTAGCT
>JAAZIY010000206.1 GCA_012800625.1 Lentisphaerota bacterium | reverse complement strand
CAGCGCCTGGTTCCAGGCCGCGGGGATACCGGCCTCGCCAGGCACTCTTTTTTGCTGCACTATGCTGGCTTTTATGCCAGCCGCTTCGAGGCGCGGCAGGTTTTCCTCCAGCAGCTTCATGGTCTGGTCAGTTGACTGTCCTTCGACAAAGATGTATTCCTGCGGTTTGAGCTTTTGCCCGAGCACCGAGTCGATGCAGCGTTGTATGCTTTCTGCGCTGTTGCGGCAGATACTGACCAGGCTAGTCTTCATGTTCTTTTTTCTCGGGCTGCTGGGCTGTTTGCAGGGCTATCTGCCGGCTTAGCTCAGTGGCCTGGCGCTCCAGTTGGCGGAATTTGCCTAGAATCAGCACGCTGCCAATATAGACGTAGACTACCAGCAGATATAAAATCAGGTCGGTTCCTCTGCCGACGCCGAGGAATTCCGCAGCGCTCTGCGCGAGTTGCGGCCAGAGCACCAGGGCTAGCGCCAATAAAAACTGGGCTAGAAAAAAAAGCCGGGTGAGAAAACGGTTTTTATTGGCCAGAAAGCAGAGCAGGGTGGCGAACAGAAACCCGGCGATAAGAACGACTTGTATGCGATTCATAACAGCTTCCGCAGTATCAGATCCAGTAGGATATTGAGCGAGTTGCTGATTTTTTGCCCTTTGCGCAGGGAGTACTCGCTGTAGTTGATAAGGGTTGGTATTTCCTTCACTTTCAGCCTGGCGCGGCGTATCTGGCCCAGTATCTCGGTGGCATGCGCCATGCGGTTTTCCTGCAGATTGATGGCCTGCAGGGCACGCCGGTTGAGGGCGCGAAAGCCGTTGTGCGCGTCGGTGAGCCATAGTCCGGTGAAGACCAGGTTTACCAGCCTGGCGGCCTGCAGCAGTATTTTTTTACGGGCTGGCAGGGCGCCGCTGTCCTCGAGTCGCAGAAATCTGGAGCCGAGCACGATGTCATAGCCCTCTTCCAGGCTGTCGATAAAGCGCGCGATGTCTTCGGGCCGGTGCTGTCCGTCGGCGTCAAAATGCAGCACGCGTTCGGCGTTCAGGGTTTTGGCGTAGTCCATGCCGGTCTGCAATGCAGCTCCCTGTCCCAGGTTGACGGGGTGGCGCAGGATATGGAGGGGCATATCGTCAAGTAGTTCGCGCAGCGGTACTTGCGAGCCGTCATCGACCAGGATAAGCTCATGACGCAACTCCAGCAGCTCATTTAGGGTCTGGCGCAAAACCGCAACGGCTTCATTGTAGCAGGGAATGATAATGTAGGTGGTGGCGGACATGGACATTACCATAACCGTTTTTTAAGGCCTTGCAATGCTCTTTGGGGACACTAAGCCACTAAGGTACACGAGGTGGGGAGGACACGAAGAGACACAAAGGCACGCTAAGGCACACAAAAACGCAAAAGAGAAAGCTGATTAAGCAGGCAAATTATAATTACAATATTTTATATTATGCTGCGGTTTACTCGGCCTGCTCAAGCCGCCATACCATTACCTGCCAGGGGTCTAAATGTTCAAGGATGATTTTTTTCTCTTGCAGGCTGGCCTCAGCCGAACTGGTTTGTCCCCAGGGTTTCAACTTGCCGCTACCGGTTGTCGCGAGCAAATTGAAGTCTCCCTGCAGTTGCTTTCCGGTATTGTTTGCTAGAACCAGCCAGGTTTGCCGCCCTTTGCTCCAGCTGGCTGCAAGATATTCCGGCGGGTTGCCCAGCCCGATTTGCTTTGTCAGGCAGAGGAAATCGGCACCGTCTACCAGGTCGGTAAATTCCCGTAGCTCCTTGACAGCCGGGCCTGCGGTTTCACTGATATAGCTTCGCTGTCCGTCTTGAATAACATCATAAAAGCTATAGTAGAACATACCTTTGACATTCATGGTCAAAGGCGCAAAGCTGTAGTGGCGTAATTCCGTGCGGTTTGGATAACGGCAACTATTGGGGTCTATATTGGCCTTGATCATAATGCTGGGATAGCGCTTGAAGTTCTTGATTTGTGCAATGGGAATGACAGGTTTGCCCAGACGACTGACATTCCAAATAAAATGTGTAAAATTATTCAATGGTGCCTCCGGGAAGGGCTGGTTCTTTACCGGATAAATATCCGGCATCAGGATATCTGCACAATCCTTGAAAATGTGATAGTCCTTAAACCAGCCCAGACACAAAGCCACAGGAATGTCAGGGCTTTCCTCCTTGAGCATGGCATACACCTGCAAAAGCTGTTCTTTGCGTTTCTCTCCGCTAGGCTCGTCAAAAAGGTACCACATACCCAGAGCCGGATGCTTCTTATATTTTTGGATCATGCCGCGTATACGTTGCATACCGTCTTCAGCTTCAAGAATATCGCCACGGATCAGGTTTAACAATACTTTACTGCCGTGTTTTGCCGCCATTTCCAGCTGTTTGTCAGTGGCACCGGTTCCGGCTTCGCTATACAGGTGCAAATATTGTTGCGAATAGTCGAAGCCGAATTGGCCAATCAACTCATGGCTGGCGTCATTGTCGGGGTGTAACATATATACACCAATGGGAAAGTCAGCCCAAAGCAGTGCGCTGCATACGCAATAAAAAACAAACTGGAGTTTTGTGAACATGATTTTTCCAAAGATGATTCTGATTTTGCAAGTAGTGTTGACCCTGACTTAGGGGGAGGACACTAAGGCACACGAAGAGACACAAAGAGATACGAAGGGCTTATGCGGCGCCTGCGGCGCCGCATAAGCCGCTTGCCCGTTTTGGTTTGTTGGAAAAAGAAGCCGGACAAAGCAGAAAAACTCGATGAAATCGCATAAAAACGCAATTTTCCTGCTAAAATTCTAATTGTAGGCGAAAACTACTTGGTGTGTCTTAGTGTAGTTTTGTGTGTCTTAGTGT
>JAAZIY010000205.1 GCA_012800625.1 Lentisphaerota bacterium | reverse complement strand
TATCCGGTAAAGCTGCAAAGACAGGCAAGCGCCGCATAAGCCCTTAGTGTGCCTTCGTGTCCCTTCGTGTGCCTTCGTGTCCCTTCGTGTGCCTTCGTGTCCTCCCCCTCCCCCATTTGCGCGGTTCATCAGGGTCTCCAGTCGACTTCCAGCAAGAGGCTGCGCCGCAGGTCCAAGTCCGGCAGGGACTGCTCTCGAGCCTGGGCTTGTTTTTTCAGGAGATGCAATCGCAGAGCCTGCGCGGCGAGCTGGTCCAGGCGGCGGCTGCCCGAACTGCGTTTGACTCTTACGCGAAAAAGCTGCTGCCCAGGCAGTCGGCTAAGCTCGAGCAGACTGCTGTCGCGCAGCTGAGCCAGCTCTTCAGGGTTCTGCAAGAGCTTCTCGTACTCAGGCGGCATCTCGATATTTTGGATAAGGCCGCGCCGCCCTTCCAGGCGCCAGAAAACCCCCTCCGGGCTTTCCGCCTTTGGCAGTGGCGGCAAGAAAAAAGCGCTGTTTTCCTGCCAGTTGGCCTGCAGCATGTCGGCCAGGCTGTCCGAGTCCACCGCCAGTTCGCTTTCAAGCTCCTGGCTGGGCGGCAGGCGCAGCTCAGGCAGGCTCCACTGCGGCAATGAGGGCTGCTCGTAGGCAATGCTGGGATTGGCATGACGCGAGAACCCGCCTTCCAAGTCGCCCTGCAGCATCTTGGCCGGATCCGCGATTTCACTCCACTCATACAGCTCTTTCACGAAGCGCGGCAGGCCACTGCTGTTGCTGGGCGGCAGGCTCAACACCTCGGGCAGATGCATACTTAGCTCGGAGGCGGGTTTTTTAACGCTGTTAACCTGCAGCAGGGCGAGCGGCAGATGCAACAATAGCATGACTAAGGCGGCAAAAACATAGCGCCACTTTTCATTTTCCAGCCATGTCAGCACATTTAACACGCTAGTCCTCATTGCTTGGCAGCGTCTGGAACATAGCTGCCCATTGGGTTGCTGCTGGGCGGCTCGGCGGCAAGATAGACATTAAGTCCCAGCGAGCGAGCCAGGTCCATCACCCGGGCAATGGTCTCATAGCTGTTGTTACGGTCGGCACGCACGATAATCATGGGCGGGTTCTTTTCAGCCTGTTCGCCGCCGCTGCCCTGACGCTTGGCCTGCGCACCCAGGCTGTCATGCACATGGTTGCCCAGCTCGCGCTCAAGCTCATGCCAGTCCAGACTCAAGTCGTTGAAAAAAATCTTGCCCGAGCGCGTGATGGTGACGATCATCTTATCCGCAGTGTTGAGTTTGGCGGAGTGCATAAGCGGCAGCGCCAGGCTGGTCTCGACCTCGGTACCGGTCCAAAACACTACGCTATTGCTGATCATAACCATCAGAATAAGAATAAAAAAGAGGCTGATCAGACCTACGATAGTAGGAAAGACCTCTGGATTTTTTTTCAGGCTGTGTGTTTGCGTCTGCATCTTGCACGGTTAGCAATTTTTTTGCTTATTTCCCTTCCTTGTCTTTTTTCTGTGCCGGGTTACTGCAGAGAAAGTAGCAAATTTCCGAGGCCGCCTTGTTCATTTCCAGGGTAATGCGGTCGATTTGTTCGAGCAGGAAGAAATAGAAGAGCTGCGCCGCCAGGGCGACGATCAGACCGGCGGCGGTGCAGACCAGGGCGCCCTTCATCTCGCCGGCCAGGGCCACGGTGGCGACAAACTGGCCGCCGGGCTGCCCCAGCTTCTCGAATATCTTGATCATCCAAAACAGGGTGCCCAGCAGCCCGATCACCGGTGCGATGTTGCTGATGCTGGCCAACAGCTTCATGTTGTTTTCCAGCTTGGGTATATTCAGGCGTATGCTTTCCTCCGCCGACTTATGTATGGCCTCCGGCCCGTCCTCCCAGCGTTCGATGGCATTGCGAAAAACCTCGCCCACCATGCCGGTCTTATTGTCGCAGTTGGCGATGGCCTCTTTCAGGTTGTTGTTGCGCAAATGGTTCATCAGGCCGTGGAAAAGCTCCTCTGTGTCAACCCTGGCGCGCAGAAAATACAGCGAACGCTCCAAAAACAACAGAAAAGCCAGCGCGCCAAAGGCCAGAATAACATATACCAGCGGGCCACCGTCATGAAGCAGCTTTGGTAAAAAACTCATTAATCAGAACTCCAAAATCAAAAACTTGGTGTATCTTCGTGTCCAATTTCCAGCCGAGCCAGCTTTTCAGCCGGGGTCTTGCTACTGCACGGTAGGCGCCTCGATCTCTCCGGCCTCGGGGATGAATTTCTCGTCGGAACGCGGCAGTATCTCTTCGAGCCTCTGCGCCAGGACCGGCGGGAACATGTTTTTGCTGGTTGCCAGGCTGGTTCTCTTCATCTGTTCCCAGGGCGGCAAGCCGCGCCGTCTTTCAGTGCCTTCGACAAATTTCTGATAGTGGTCGTAGAGCTGTCTAGCTATGGTCACGTAGCTCTCGGCGCTCTCTTGCTCGTCTATAGCGAGCTGGTAATATGCCTGCATCAGATAGCTTTGCACGGTTCCCTGCGCCTGCTGATACGAGGCCGACTGCATATCCTCGGCCAACTCTTTGAGGACAAAGTCGTCCAGGTTATCCCTAAAACGTCCCGGGTTGAGCTTGCGCCCGATTTCTATGTATTCTCTGGCCTTGGTTTTCTCGCCGAATTTATAGAGCATGACTATGGCGTCCACAACAAAGTTGGTATAGCCGCCTTCGACACTGCTTTGCTCGTAGAACTTCATGGCGTCGGTATAGCTTTTGTTGACAGCGTCCACTATGCCGATATTGGGGGTCATCTCCAGGTGTTCAATGTCCTTGAGATATACCAGGCGTCCCATTTGGAAGGCGGCGTTAAGCGACTGGAAGATCATCCTGTCGCAGCTCAGGCGCTTGAAGGTATCGGTTTCCAGGTACCATTTGTCCTTTCCTCTTTCCGCCCAATAGATGGCGTGTGCCTCCGGCAGGCGCCACTCCAGCGCGCCATAGCGCTGATTCAGCAGCATCAGCCAGTCCGGTTCGAGGCGGTATTTCTTCGTCATCCAGCGATGCCGCAGGCAGAGTTCGACCAGCTCTTTGATGCCCAGCTCCTGCAGTTCGGAGGCCAGCGGCTCGGGGATAACCGCCAGGGAGCGGAACTCCTGCTCGAACTCCTGGAAATTCTTGTAGCCATGCGCGGCCAGCAGGTTCCAGAAATCCGGCTTATTCTCCAGGGCGGCCCTCAGCTTGCTTTCCTCCAGCGGCGCCTTCTGCAGCTTTTCCCACTGCCCATAGTAGTCTCCAAAGAGCCTGATCATCTCTTTGGCGAACTCGGTTTTATAGTATCTGTTGGCGTCATCCAGGTCTTTGCCCATTTTATGCTGATATATCCAGCCCAGCTGTCTGAACAGCTCGGGGTCTCCGGGGTTGAACTCGAGGGCCTCGTCGCGGATCAGCTCTATGCCTCTTTTGACCCAGCGCCAGCGGTCCTCAAAGCTGGTAAAGGTCACCGATATGTTATAGGCCATATTCCAGGCCAGGAAGGCGTGCGAGCCGGTGAAACGCGGCTGCAGCTTGACTATCCACTTGGCCAGCTGCACCATCTCGAAGTACTTGCCCTCATCCTGCATCTTGCTGGAACGCAGCCAGAGCCAGTCGCCCACCAGGCCGCGAAAGCCGCCCAGGGCCACACTGGTGAAGGCCACCAGGGGCGGAGCGTTCTCCAGCGGGTCCACGTCAGTCAGATGCTGTTCAATGCGTATGGCATTCATGCGCCCCTGTAAAAACGAGAGCAGTGCCAGCGAGGCCAGGATTGCCAGGGCTATATAAACCAGGTTAAGCTTGTTTTGTTTCATGGTGATGGCTTCCGTTTAGCGCTTGATGACCGTGCCCAGTTCGCGACGCGTCAGTATCCAGATACCCAGGGCCGAGATCAGGCCGCTGCGGATCAGAACCAGGTTGAAGAAGGCTCCCCCCAGGCGGTGGTATTCGACCAGGTTGCCCTTGATCAGGTCCGAGGTCGCGTCCAAATCGTCCACTGAGACCACCACTACACTGACAAACTGAGCGAAACGGTGCACCACTTTCTCGCCCAGCCCTTTGTATTGATAGCTGCCGTCCTCATTCTGCAAAGGCGCCGACACTGCCGCGTGCACGCTGAGTCCGATTACCAGGTAGGATATGGCCGTGAAAGCGGCCACCGGCGTGGAGAATGCCGCGCCCACCGTGCAGCCCAGAGCCGCCAGAAAGGCGATCTGGAAGACGGCCAGCACCAGGGAGCGCATATAGTTGCTGAAAAATCCGCTGACTTTGCACAGGATAACGGGGCGATCCTTGGCTTGAAAGACGGCGGAGGCAGCCTGCCCCTCGCCCCAGAACTCGGCGGGCAGGTTGATAAAGCGCACCAGTACCTGGTTTTGCCTCTGCTTGTCAACCACACTGGCCGCCGACACCGGAATTTCCTGGAAGCTGCCGCCGGCCACCCGCTGGTTGATCATGGCGAAAGGCTCGTTGCTCTGCCCTATCTGTTCAGGCAGCAAGAAGCCCCAGAGACATGGTATAAGCAGCTGGTTGGTGTCCGAGCTGTCCCCGGAATACATGCGATAGCGCAGATAAAGTAAGTCGTCGGCGTTTTTCGTCTTCACATTTTTGAAGAGCCAGGTTTTCTGTTCGCCGGGCTTCACCTCCCCCTCCTGGGCAATAAGGCTGCGCCTGATTTCATCCTTCACGCTTTGCGGGTCGTGCTGCTGGTCCACCGCGCCGCTGCTCAGACGGCGCTGGTATTCAGCCTCCACACTCTGCCTCAGGCGCGGCGGCTCGGGGTAGAAGCTGCGCCGCCCCACCAGGGTCTCCATTTTCAGGCGCTGCCGCTCCTGCTCCGAAAAATTTCCTCTGCTCACGCGCCAATGTATAAGAGCGTACACGATGAGTGCGGAGAGCAGCAATATTAGCAGATGCATAACGAAGACGCCGGCCCATTTGCCCAGCCAGACCAGCCAGCGCGGACAGGGCTTGCTCAGCACCACGTGCATATTGTAGGCCTCGATTTCGCGTGACAGCAAAGAGCAGGCCAGCCACAAGGTAGTGGTCGAGATCAGGGCGACCACCACGTTGAGCGAATAGGTGAGCGAAATCTGCACCAAACCCTGCGCCGTGCCGTCGCCAGACACCGTCATGGGCAGCAGAAAAACCGCTAGGATAATAAGTGCGAACAATACGTGAAAAACCTTGGAGCGCGTGGCCGAGCGCACGGTTTGGACCATGATCGCGTAAAATGCCTTCACAAGTAAACCCCTGTCATATATGTGGAATTCACGACTAAGTTAATCGGTAGAATAGTTTAGTATAATTTTAACCTGGCAATTTGCAACCCGAAAATGCCTTTTTCTTTGCAAACACTAGCTAGACCGCGTCCAAAAAGCCGCTCTGGCAGGATTTTGGACACAAAGACACACCAAAACACACCAAAACACACCAAAACACACCAAGTCGTCTTCGTCAAAATTAGAATTTCTTCCAAAAACTGCGTTTTTCAGGAGAATTTTGCTTTTGTGATTAACCAGCCAAGGGCAATACTACTGACAAAATCAGAATCATCAGGTGAGTTGTGCCGCAGAAACAAGCCGTTTTATTCCTTAGCACAATTTACCACAAAGCATTGTATCTACATGCGCCGTAGGCGCATAACCATGCTTAACCCCAGGCTTTAGCCTATTGGCGCTAACTTAACGATTTTAAGAGAAGAACCATAGAAAAAAAATCATTGTAAGAAGCATTAGGTAAACTCTTGTTGT
>JAAZIY010000204.1 GCA_012800625.1 Lentisphaerota bacterium | reverse complement strand
CCGAAACTTCAGTTTTTTCTTGAGAATCTGTCCATTTGGTGCCCCGCAGGGGCAACCTAATATAGCCCAGGGTAAGCGAGGCTCCGCAGGAGCCGAGCGACACCCTGGGTAAAAGCCCCCCCTGAATCCGGCGCCCTGTAGGGGCGCCACTAACGGCCTTTCAACCTTACGACCCTTTTTGGACGGGGTGGAAGGCAGGCCGGGCTGCAAGCTAATATTTGAGGAAATGCCGGCGGTAGTATTTGAGTTCGGCGATGGACTCCCTGATGTCGTCCAGGGCGCGGTGGCTGTCACTTTTGCTGAAGTTGTCGAGCAGCCGCGGCGCCCAGCGCTGCACCAGGATCTTGAGGCTGCTGACATCCAGGTTGCGGTAGTGGAAATAGGACTCCAGCCTGGGCATATAGTTGTATAAAAAACGCCGGTCCTGGCAGATGCTGTTGCCGCAGATCGGGCTGCAGTTGGGCGGCACATGAGCCTGAATGAACTCCAGGGTGAGTGCCTCGGCCTGCGCTTCGCTGACACGGCTTTGGCGCACGCGCTGCAGTAGTCCGGACCTGCCGTGCTGCTCCTGGTTCCAGGCGTCCATGCCCTCGAGCAGCTCCTCGCTTTGCCTGATGGCCAGCACCGGGCCTTCGGCGATTATATTAAGCTGCGTGTCAGTGATAATGCTGGCGATCTCGATAATGCGGTCTTTCTCCGGTAGCAGGCCGGTCATTTCAAGGTCTATCCAGATTAGATTGTTCTCTTGTGGCACGCCGGCCTCCTTTGTTTGCCCGTGATTGTGAAAAGCATAATCTAGTGTGGCAAGTACTGGCATGCAAATGTCATTCTGGAGGGGGGAGGACACGAAGAGACACCAAGGTAGGCTGAGAACTATGGTTTTTGTTTTTAACATAGGTAATACGCATACGCAGCTGGCCAGACAAAAGGACGGCGAGCTGAAGCTGCTAGCATGTATGCCTAGTGTTGAGCTGCTTCAAGCCGAAAATCTGGACGGCCTGGTAAAAGGGCAGGGGTTGGCGCAGGGTGAATTGCTGGCCGCTTCGGTAGTGCCAAAAATAAGCAAAGCATTGAAAGACTTTTTTGGCGCAGGCATCAGCTTTGTCTCGGCAAAATCGTATCCGCAGATTGACTTTTCCGGCTATGACACTAGAACCCTGGGGGCCGACCGCCTGGCAAATGCGGCTGCGGCACTCGAGCTTTACGGCGCGCCGGTGCTGGTTGTCGACTGCGGCACCTGTATCACTTGCGAGAGCCTGGATGCACGAAAACGCTTCCGCGGCGGGGTTATTATGCCGGGACGCGCCATGCAAATGCGCAGCATGAACCTGCTTGCCGCACAACTGCCGGAACTGTCTCTCGAGGCGCAAATGCCGCAAAACCTGCCGCTCAATACCGCGCAGGCCATGCAGGCCGGCGTGGCCTGGGGCAGCATAGGCGCAGTGAGGCAAATCATCAGTGAAGTGAAAAAACAACCAGGAATGCAAAACTGCCGCTGCTTAGTCGCCGGCGGCGACAGACATTTCTTTTATGAAAATATAGAAGGCCTGGAAATAACCCCGGAATTATTCACGCTTATAGGTGTGACATTGGCAAAAAAAGGCTGAGTCAAAATGTCGCACTGCGACAAAATTGATGCGGCTCTGTCACAGCGGCATGGTGAAATGCCGGTTTTTTGCATGGCGAACCCGGCCTAGACACTATTCAACGAACTCCCGCTAAAACTGGCATGCTATCTGCTAAGATATAAATCATCATGTTTTCAGTTTAATTCAAAACTCGGTGGCATACACCGGAAAAGGCGGTTAAAAATATGGCTAAGATTCTAGGTATTGATTTAGGTACTACTAATTCCTGCATGGCAGTCATGGAGGCCGGCGAGCCGGTGGTTATTCCCAATGCGGAGGGCAGCCGCACCACGCCCTCAGTGGTGGCTTTCACTAAAAACGGGGAGCGCCTGGTAGGCGCGCAGGCCAAACGCCAGGCGGTAACCAATCCGACGCAGACCATCTTTTCCATCAAGCGCTTTATGGGGCGCAAGTTTTCCGACATGAAGCAGGAGGCCGACCTGGTGCCCTACGAGTTGGTTGAGGGCAAAAACGGCGATGTTAACGTGAAGGTGGCCGGCAAAAACTACTCTCCGCCGGAAATCTCCGCCATGATACTGCAGAAGCTGAAGGCCGACGCCGAGGCCTATCTGGGCGAGAGCATCAGCGAGGCGGTCATCACCGTGCCGGCATACTTCAATGACAGCCAGCGCCAGGCCACCAAGGACGCCGGGCGCATCGCCGGCCTCGAGGTGAAGCGCATCATCAACGAGCCTACCGCAGCCTCGCTGTGCTATGGTTTGGACAAGAAAAAGGACGAGAAAATCGCTGTCTATGACTTGGGAGGCGGTACTTTTGACATCTCCATACTCGAACTGGGGGACGGCGTCTTCGAGGTGAAGGCCACCAATGGCGACACACACTTGGGCGGCGACGACTTTGACGAGGCGATTATCAGTTGGCTGGTGGATGGCTTCAAGCGCGATAACGGCGTTGACCTGCGCCAGGATCCTATGGCTCTGCAGCGCCTGAAAGAGGCCGCCGAAAAAGCCAAGTGCGAACTGTCTAGCAGCGCTAGCACTGACATCAACCTGCCTTATATCACCGCAGACCAGAGCGGACCAAAGCATCTGGCGCAGAGCCTTAGCCGCTCCGAGCTTGAGAAGCTTACTGACGCGCTTTCGCTGCGCTCCAAGACCCCCTGCCTGAACTGCCTGAAGGATGCCGGGCTGTCGGCCTCCGAGATCAACGAGGTGGTCCTGGTTGGCGGCATGACCAGGATGCCGCGTATACAGAAGCTGGCCGAGGAGACCTTTGGCCGCAGCCCCAACAAGGGCGTCAACCCCGACGAGGTGGTGGCCGTGGGCGCCGCCATCCAGGGCGGCGTGCTGAAAGGCGAGGTGGACGATATTATCCTGCTGGACGTAACTCCGCTTTCCCTGGGCATAGAGACCCTGGGCGGGGTGTTCACCAAGCTTATCGAGCGCAACAGCGCCATACCTACGAAGAAAAGCGAGGTCTTCTCCACCGCCTCGGACAGTCAGCCCTCGGTTGACATACATGTCTTGCAGGGCGAGCGCGAGATGGCCGCCGCCAACAAGACCATAGGACGCTTCCGGCTTGACGAGATACCGCCGGCGCCGCGCGGCGTGCCGCAGATCGAGGTGGCCTTCGACATAGACGCCAACGGCATCCTGAACGTGTCCGCCAAAGACCTGGGCACCGGCAAGGAGCAGAAGATCACCATCACGGCTAGCTCCAGCCTGAGCGAGGACGAGATCAAACGCATGGTGAATGACGCTAAGGCGCATGCCGACGAGGACAAGCGCCAGCGCGACAGCATCGACACCAAAAACAACGCCGAGTCCTTTGTCTATCAAACCGAGCGCCAGCTCGAAGAGCATGGCGACAAGATGTCCGACGAGGTCAAAAACCCGATAATCGAGGGCATAGAGCAGCTCAAGAAGGCGCTGGAGGACAATGACACTGAGCGCATCAAGACGGTGATGAAAGAGCTTGAGGGCAAGATGCATGCCTTCGCACAGGAGCTCTACAAAAACGCCAATCCTGAGGCGGGCGCCGGCGCCGGCGGCTTCGATCCCAGCCAGTTCGCCGAGCAGATGAAGAACCAGGGCGGCGCCGCCCCGGAGGCCGGCTCCGCCGAGGACGACGTTATTGACGTGGAGAGCAAATAAAGTTATGGCAGCTGGTGTCCCCGGGGCGTTTTACCCGGGGGCACTTGATATATTGCAACTCAATCGCAAGGGATTTTCCCTATAGTCAAAAACCCAATAAGAAAGGAAAAAAGCAATGGCATTGAACATCAAACCATTAGGTGACCGTGTGCTTGTCGAGGCCATCGAGGAGACAGAAGTGGTGAAGGGCGGTATCTATATTCCGGACAGCGCCAAGGAGAAGCCGCAGCAGGCCAAGGTGGTCGCCGTAGGACCGGGCAAGCTCGATGACAACGGCAAACTGCAGAAGCCGGAAGTGGAAGTGGGCGACATCGTGCTTACCTCCAAATACGGCGGCACCGACATCAAGCTCGATGACAAGGAATACAAAATTCTGAATTCCAGCGACATCCTGGCCAAGGTCTGCTAAGCAGCCCCCCCAGGAGCAAACAATCACTAATCTAAGCAATCAGCTACATTTTAAGGAGTAGGAAAACATGGCTGCAAAGCAAATTAAATATGACAATGTGGGGCGCCAGGCCATCTTGAACGGCGTCAGCTCTTTGAGCAAGGCGGTCAAGGTCACCCTGGGGCCTAAGGGCCGCAATGTCATTATCGACAAGAAATTCGGCTCTCCGACCATCACCAAGGACGGCGTCACCGTCGCCAAGGAGATCGAGCTTGAGAACCCCTTCGAGAACATGGGCGCGCAGGCGGTGAAGGAAGTCGCCAGCAAGACCAATGACAACGCCGGTGACGGCACCACCACCGCTACACTGCTGGCCGAAGCCATTTATCGCGAAGGCCTGAAGAATGTCACCGCCGGGGCCAACCCCATAGCGCTGAAGCGCGGCATAGACAAGGCAGTGGAGGCCATGGTCAAGAGGCTCGAAGAGCTCAGCGTACAGGTTGACAGCCGCGATCAGATCGCCCAGGTGGCCAGCATCTCGGCCAACTCCGAAGAAGGCATCGGCGAGATACTGGCCGAGGCCATGGACAAAGTAGGCAAGGACGGCACCATCACAGTCGAAGAGGCCAAGACCATCGAGACCACCATGGAAGTTGTCGAGGGCATGCAGTTTGACAAGGGCTACCTCTCACCTTATTTTGTCACCGATTCAGAGGCCATGGAATGCGTGCTTGAGGACGCCATGGTCCTGATCCACGAGAAGAAAATCAGCAATCTGCAAGACATGCTGCCGCTGTTGCAGGCCGTCGCCAAACAGGGCAAGCCGCTGTTGATTATCGCAGAGGACGTCGAGGGTGAGGCCCTGGCCACCCTGGTGGTCAACAAGCTGCGCGGCACGCTGAACGTCTGCGCCGTGAAGGCACCCGGCTTCGGCGACCGCCGCAAGGCCATGCTCGAAGACATCGCCATACTGACCGGCGGCAAATGCATCACTGAGGACCTGGGCATCAAGCTGGAAAGCGTGAAGGTCGAGGACCTGGGCAAGGCCAAGCGCTTTGTCATTGACAAAGAGAACACCACCATCGTCGAAGGCGCCGGCGAGACCAGCGACATCGCCGCCAGGGTGAATCAGATCCGCCGTCAGATCGAGGAGACCACCTCGGACTACGACCGCGAGAAGCTGCAAGAGCGTCTGGCCAAGCTGGCTGGCGGCGTGGCTGTCATCCAGGTCGGTGCTGCCACCGAGGCTGAGATGAAGGAGAAGAAGGCCCGCGTCGAGGACGCCCTGCACGCCACCCGCGCCGCAGTCGAAGAGGGCATCGTGGCCGGCGGCGGCATTGCGCTCATCCGCGCCGCCGAGGCTCTGGACGAACTCGAACTTTGTGGCGACGAGGCCACCGGTGTGGAGATCATCAGGCGCGCCATTGAAGAACCGCTGCGCCAGATCGTGAACAATGCCGGCATCGAGGGTTCGATCGTGGTGATGAAGGTCAAGGAAGGCAAAGGCAACTTCGGCTATGACGCTCAGAACAACGAGTATGTCGATATGCTGCAGGCCGGTATCATAGACCCTGCCAAGGTGTCACGCTGCGCCCTGCAGTATGCCGCTTCCGGGGCCAGCATGCTGCTGACCACCGAATGCATGATCTGCGATGCTCCTGAAGAGCAGAAGGACATGCCTGCTGGCGGCGCACCCGGCATGGGCGGCATGGGCGGCATGATGTAATAAGTACAACATAAAGCCGGGCATTTAGCCCAACTCGGGCCACACCTGAATAACAGGTGTGGCCCGTTTTTTTGGACACTAAGACACACTAAGGCGCACTAAGGCAGCAAAGCATTAATTAGCGTATTTTGCGCCCAGGCCTACTTCATCTAGATGCAGCTTAATGCCCCCTTGACGAAGGGCGTCTTGAACGGGAGCGGCTGCCAGTTCATGAGGCGTACGGCGCTGCTCCACACAGATTGCCGCGGAAATTCCGGCAGCCTCCCCAGTCATGGCGGCGGCCGGGATGACTCGATATACTTCCCAGGCGTCTTCAATGGCAGAGATGCAGCGACCAGCCATCAAAACACCATCAGTTTTTTCTGGAATTAGACAGCCCAGGGGAGTTTCCCAAACCGGACCGGGTTTGCGCCAGTCTCCAGTCATGCCGACAGAATCCTCGAAGCGGCGGAATTCGTCCCCGCTGTTGAGCGTTTTTAAGCATTTGGCGGCGGCCATTTTACGAAATTGCGGCATGGTTGGCAAGTGAACCGGATAATGGTTGAAGGAAGTATGGCCAGCGGCATAGTTGTCGCGGTAATACTTGCGTAATTCCTGCCAGCAAAAACGAGTGTAGTTGCTGACGTCTTTGCCGTCCAAACCTGAGCCTGGACGATAGACCTCAAAAGGAAACCTAAAAGGTTGAATATGCAGAGAATCGGTGAAAGCATAGATGCTGCTGGCTTTCGGAGACATCTCCATCATCCATAAGGAAAGGCTATTTAGGGCAGTGGAAAACTCGCCGCCGGCTCGACGAACCAAAAGAGCCTCGCCGCTGGCATCGACAAAGCAAGAGCCTTGGAGCATTCCCCGTCCGGAGGCGTTTTCTACTTCGATTGCGCTAATGCGCCCGGCGCTCTGGCGTATATCGCAGACGCGGCTGTCAAGCCAAAGATCAACATTTGCTTCTGCCAGAAGCTCATCCATCACCAGGGTGAGAGAGGCCGGAGCAAAATCCACTTTGTAGCGGCTGGAACTGCCTCGTTGGGGAGGGGCTTCTTTCTGCCAGTCTTGAGGCAGCTCGAAAGGGCTGAAGTCTAATCCTCTGAGAAGCAGCTCTTCGGCAATGCCGCCGGTTACTTGGACGCCTTCTCCGTCACAGAGCGGCAGATAGACGAAGATCAGCCCGGCGGTGGCCAAGCCGCCAATCAGAGTCTGCTTTTCTACCAGGGCCACCCGGTGGCCACGCCGGGCGGCGGCCAGCGCAGCCGAAACTCCGGCTATCCCGGCCCCGACTACAACAATGTCATATTTTAACGAAAAATCCACGAATTTACCTTGTTTTTAAATTGCAAAATCGGATGCTATACTCGTTTAGGTTGAGAAATTAATTTATTGAGGTATATTAT
>JAAZIY010000203.1 GCA_012800625.1 Lentisphaerota bacterium | reverse complement strand
GGACTGGTCGAACGCCGCCTTCTTCCTGGTGGCCGGCGCGCTAAATGGCCCGCTGAGCTGCAGCGGGCTGCAAAGCGACTCGAAGCAGGGGGACAAGCGTATCATACAGGAGCTGAAACGCTTCGGATCTAAAGTCAGTGAAAACGAAGGCGCTGTCCTGGTGGAGCCTGGCACGCTGGCCGGTAGCGATGTCGACATGTCGGAAATTCCCGACCTGCTGCCTATCTTGGCGGTGTTGGCCTGCTTTGCCAGAGGCAGCAGCCACTTTTACAATGCCGCTAGACTGCGCATCAAGGAAAGTGACCGCCTCAACGCCGTCAAAAATATGATTGTTGCTTTGGGAGGAAAGGCCGAGGAAAAACAAGACTCGCTTACTGTTCATGGACAGCATGAGCTGCGCGGCGGCGTGGTCGACGGCTGCCGGGACCACCGCATCGTCATGGCCGCCGCTATCGCCGCCACACGCTGCCGGCAAAACGTGCAAATCATCAACGCAGAAGCAGTACGTAAATCATATCCCGATTTCTTTCAAGTTTACAGTAGCATCGGAGGCATAGTAAAAAATGGCGTCTGAAATCGGCAAAATACTTAAAATAACCGTCTTTGGACAGTCGCATGGAGCCGCAGTAGGCATGGTCATGGACGGCTTTCCGGCCGGTGAAAAAATTGACCTGGCTGAGCTGCAGGCCTTTATGCAACGCCGCGCCCCCGGCAAAAACAAGCTCTCAACCCCGAGAAAAGAGGAGGACCAGCCCGAGTTCCTCTCCGGACTGCTTGACGGGGTCAGCTGCGGCGCGCCGCTTTGCGCCATCGTGCGCAACCGCGACACGCGCTCCCAGGACTATGCCCAGCTGGTCGATATACCTAGACCCGGACATGCCGACTATACGGCGGGGATACGATATCATGGCTTCCAAGACCCTAGAGGCGGCGGACACTTTTCCGGACGCCTCAGCGCCGCTATCTGCCTGGCCGGCGCACTTTGCCAGCAGGCCCTGCAAAAGCGCGGCATCTGCATAGGTGCCCATATTGCCTCCATCAGCGACATCAAAGACGAGCTGTTCTTGGAACGACAAAACCTGGATGCAGGCCTGTTGCGGCAAATCGCCAACAAGGATTTCCCGGTCATCGACGAGGCGGCCGGTGCCAGGATGCAGGACTGTATTGTAAGCGCCTCTGCCGAGCAAGACTCGGTGGGCGGTTGCATAGAATGCGCCATACTGAACTATCCGGCAGGCATTGGCAACCCGCGTTTTGAGGGTTTGGACGCCCGCCTGGCACAGGCTATCTTCGCCCTGCCTGCGGTGAAAGGCCTGGAGTTTGGTAGCGGCTTTGCCGCCAGCCTGAAACGCGGCTCAGCCAATAACGACCCTTTTTATATGCATGAGGGGCGGGTCTGTTGCCGCAGCAATAATCACGGCGGTGTTTTGGGCGGCATCAGCAGCGGCATGCCAATAATATTCAAGGCAGCCATCAAGCCCACTTCCTCCATTGCCAGGGAACAGCAATCGGTAAGCCTGTCCAGAAAGCAAGACTGCACATTGCGCATCGAGGGGCGCCACGACCCCTGCATAGTGCCCAGAGCCGTACCGGTCATCGAGGCGATTAGCGCCATCATTTTGCTGGACTTGCTCCTGGAGGCAAAGGCGTATTAGCCACTAAGTTTTTTCAGCTCTTCGAGTTCTTTTTGTAGTGTTTTGAGCTGATCGCTGATTTTGGCAATGCGGCCTATATATAACTGCTTTTTGGCGTATTCACGCCGGTCCATGGCCGGTGAGCCTATCACTATGGAGCCTGGCTCGAGGTCCTTGGAGACTCCCGCCTGTCCCATGACTATGCTGCCATCGCCTATGTGCAGATGGCCGGAGAGGCCGGCCTGGCCGGCCAGGATGACGCCTTTGCCTAGCTTGCAGCTGCCGGCAATGCCTACTTGAGCCACAATCATGGCATGCTCGCCGATTTCATTGTTGTGTCCGACCTGCACCAGGTTGTCAAGCTTGCTGCCGCTTTTGATCCAAGTGCGCCCAAAACGGGCTCGGTCTACGCAGGAGTTGGCGCCTATCTCGACGTCGTCGTCTATCTGCACTATGCCTAGCTGGGGGATTTTTTCGTGCCCCTCCGGTCCGGACTTGTAGCCGAAGCCGTCCGAGCCGATGACTACTCCGGGATGCAGTATGACGCGGTTGCCCAGCAGGCAGCGTTCGCGTATGCTGACATTGGGATATATGAGGCAATCATCTCCTAGCACGGTTTTGCGCCCCACATAGGTATTTGCCAGCAGCACTGTGTTTTCACCGATGACCGCCTCGTCCTCGATTACCACGCCGGCGCCAATGTGCGCAGTGGCGGACACCTGCGCAGTGGGGCTGACTGTCGCGCTGGCATGTACGCCGGGGGCATAATGCTCCGGCGGCGGGGTAAACAAGGCGACCACCTGGCTGAAGGCTTCCGAGGGGGAAGCGCAGACTATCCAAGCGCGGCCGGCGGGGGGCGCCGGCTCGAATTCCGCAGGCACCAAAACCAGGGCTGAGCGCGAAGGCAAAACCTGAGAAACATATTTTTCGTTGCCCAAAAAGGCGACGTCGCAGTCTCGAGCCTCGGAAAGCGAGGCCACGCCTTGAAAGCGGATATCCGTGCTGCCTATCAGCCTGCCGCCAACAAGCTCGCATATCTGAGAGGCGGTTTTTTCCAGTAGCATTTGTCTGCTCCGCAGATGAAGGGGACGGGTGGGACGAATCGGACGTATCGTTTTTATCGGACGAATCGGACGAATCGGACGTATCGTTTTTATCGGACGAATCGGACGAATCGTTTT
>JAAZIY010000202.1 GCA_012800625.1 Lentisphaerota bacterium | reverse complement strand
AGCGCTAAAGCCCAGCTGACGCACACAGTATTGCAGGTCTTTGCAGGCTGCGGCATAGGCTGGGTTGAGAGTGGCCACCATCACAAAAAAATCATTGTAGCGCTCTGTCTCCTTAGCCAGCTCCAAATTGCCGGCTTGTGCATTCATATAGAATACAGCATGATTATGCCATACAGCCGCTTTTTTTATGCCAAAAGAACGCAAGTGTCCATATAGCTCTGCGGCACTATTGCGCAACAGTTTACGGAAGGGCCAGTGGCCAATGGCGGTATTGACATCAAACATGTTAAACCTTTCGGCGCTTTAGTATGTCCATAAAATTATCATGGCAAATCTGTCTCATTTCCTCTTCGCTGAGCTTTGCGGCCATCAGCTTGCCTACTCCTTCTTCCAGCGACCCATCAGTGGCAAAAAGCAGCCTTTTGCTACCTATAGTCTCCACACAGCGGCGTATCATGCCGGAGTCTATCACTGAGCCGCTGATATCCAGGTAATAGTTGTGCGAATCCACCCCTTCTAATGTGCGCAGGTTCCATTCCCAGTCCCCGCCGCCGCCTATGTGACCCTGTATAAAAATCGTATTGGGGAATTTGCGCAAGGCCTGCAGAAAATGCCCGGCGTTGCTTAGCCTGGGTTGGGCTGCAATGGTGCCGGGGTCGGTGCATTTGCCTGCATGTACGAGCACGGGCACAGCGAGTTGGGCGGCCAACTCTAAAATTTCTCTTTGCTCATCGGCATCGATGAAATGCTGATGGTAAAGCTTAATGCCGCTCATTTTGCGCTGACTGATGCAAAGCTCGATTTCCTTTAGCGCCTCGGCGGGAAAACGCGGATTCACGAAGCAGAAACCCAGAAATCTCGGCGAGAGTTGCATGGCTTGCCAGACCACGTTGTTATGCTGGTGAAACTGCTGCGCGTCAACCAGTTTCTCGCTGCTAGGCAATGAGACACAGAGCCTGTCTATGCCCAGCAAGTCGGCGGCATGCAAAAGCTCCTGGGCCAGCGACACATTAAGCTCGCCGTGCTCATCAGCGCGCACATGCTCATGCACATTGATGGTCTTAAACTTCCTTGGTATTATCATGGCTATTTCCTAGGCGCATTAATCTACGAGAAACAAGAACAGGGCAGCGGCGCTCAAGGGCTGAGGTTTAGGGCGCCGCAAATGGGGCATTGATATTGAGCAGGGACTGAGGTGAAGCCTGTTCCAGGCCACTGCTCTCGCCCCTGAATTCGCAAAAACGGAAAGTCGCGTCTTTGACATTAAACTTGGCTTGCTCAAATATGCAGCTTTCAAATTGCACTGCGCCGGGCCAGGTAACACTCTTCAGCGGGCCTACATCCCGCAGCAGGGTTTGAAAACCCCCGTGAGGGGAAGATTGATCAAATCTGCCGTAAATTCCCAGGCTGCCTTTGCCTTGATTGCGAACATTTTGTATGGTAACCTGACTGGGCAGGCGCACGTCATGAGCGTAGTCAAAGTCCGGGCTAACTGAAACCGTCAAAAGAGAAACATCAAGGTCTGAGTCAACAACGATGTTTTTCAAGGTCACGGTGCCATAGAAGTCTCCTATATCCCCGCGCGAGGAGAAAATTGTGGAGGCATTGTAAATATGACAGTTTTCCACATAGAAATTGCCGCCGGAGAAGGCCATGGCCGCCGTGGGTGCAAAGCCCCAGTCCTCGAAGCTGGCCTTGGGGCTGCAGTAGCCAGGAATGTAGGTGCTGTAGGCATTGATCTTAACGTTGCGTATCGTGTAGTTCATGCCGTAATGATCATCAATGCGATTGAAAAAACCGCCGTCAATGACTACATCTTTGTTGCAGCGTCCGGCTATGGCGTCACGGCAGTTTACTGACACGCAATTGTTGAAGCGCAACAAGGAGCAGGTGCTGTTGGTAAGATTGTATCCCAGGCCGTGATAGGTGGCTCCGGACACGTAGGCGTTGTTGTAGGTGACTTTACAGGCTCCCCAGTTACTTATAAGCGCGCTCAAGGTGGCGTTGGGACTGCTGCAAAACACCTTGAGGTTGTTCAAGGTGGTGTTGCTGCGGCTTACCGACAGCGCTGAGCCGCTGTTCAAACGCAGCTTCT